>CAYUEG010000015.1:0-52251 GCA_964443245.1 uncultured Burkholderiales bacterium
GCACGGCAATACCTCGGCCGCCTCGATTCCTTTGGCACTGGATGAGGCGGTGCGTGCGGGTAAGGTACGCCGGGGTCAGCGAATGGTATTGGAGGGCGTCGGCGGGGGATTTACCTGGGGCGCCATATTGCTCAACTTGTAAGTGGATGGCTTGATGAAACTGGCAATCGTTTTTCCTGGACAGGGGTCGCAGTCCGTTGGCATGATGCAAGGGTTTGCGCAATCTACGGAGGTGCGCCAGGTATTTGGCGTGGCGGCGCAGTCGCTGGGCGGACAAGATCTCTGGGGCATGGTGGAAAATGGACCTGCAGAGGAACTCAACCTTACCGTCAATACGCAGCCTGTCATGCTGACGGCAGCGTATGCCATGTTTGAAGCTTGGCGGGTCGCAGGCGGCCCTTCCGCAGCGGTGATGGCGGGGCATAGTCTGGGCGAATACACGGCCTTGGTCGCGGCCGGCGCGCTCGAATTCGCGGAGGCGGTCCCGCTGGTGCGATTTCGCGCCCAAGCCATGCAGGAGGCCGTTCCTGTGGGCATGGGAGGCATGGCTGCGATTCTTGGGTTGGATGACGACGCGGTGAGAGCAGTCTGCGCGGAAGCCGCGCAGGGAGAGATTGTCGAGGCGGTCAATTTCAATGCGCCGTCCCAGGTGGTCATTGCGGGGCACAAAACTGCGGTTGAACGTGCCTGCATCGTCGCCAAAACCCGCGGAGCCAAACGCGCACTGCCGTTGCCGGTGTCGGCGCCATTTCATGCGTCGATTCTGCAGCCCGCTGCAGATCGTCTCAGAGAGCGACTGGCGGGCGTAAAAGTCAACGCTCCGCTGGTTCCGGTGATCCACAACGTCGACGTGTCTTGCCACGTGGGTGCAGATGCATTGCGTGGCGCGCTTGCGCTGCAGGCGGCGCGGCCAGTGCGTTGGGTCGAGACCGTCCGCAAAATGGCCGAGGATGGTGTCACCCATGTCGTGGAGATCGGCCCGGGCAAGGTGCTGCAAGGCCTGGTCAAACGGATCGCTCCGGACTTGCAATCCTTGGCTGTCTTTGATCGTGATTCCCTGATGAAAACACTGGAGGTGCTGGCATGAGCGTCCTGGCGGGCCAGATCGCGCTGGTCACAGGTGCTTCCCGCGGGATTGGCCGGGCGATTGCGAACGCCTTGGGCAAGGCCGGTGCTACCGTGATTGGCACAGCGACGAGTGAAGCAGGTGCAGCGACGATTACCGAGTATCTGAACGCAGCCGGGCTGACGGGGCGGGGTGCCGTTCTGGACGTCAACGACGCCATTGGCATCGATGCGCTTGTCGATCAGATTGCCAAGGACGTTGGGGCGATTTCCATCTTGGTCAATAACGCCGGCATCACGCAGGATATGCTGGCCATGCGCATGAAGGACCAGGACTGGGATGCAGTGACACAAACGAATCTGACGGCTGTTTTTCGTACGTCGCGGGCCGTCTTGCGCGGCATGATGAAGGCCAAGGCAGGGCGCATCATCAACATTACCTCGGTCGTTGGGCATTCGGGCAATCCCGGTCAGATCAACTACGCGGCAGCGAAGGCGGGCGTGGCCGGCATGACGCGCGCGCTGGCGCTGGAGATTGGCAGCCGCAACATTACGGTCAATTGCGTCGCGCCGGGCTTCATTGATACCGACATGACTCGAGGGCTGTCAGAGGAGCAGTCCGCTGCCCTATTGGCAAGGATCCCTTTGGGCAGGTTGGGGTCGGTCGAAGATGTGGCCGCTGCGGTGGTCTACCTCGCCTCGCCGGGGGCGTCATATGTTACTGGCACGACGCTGCATGTCAACGGTGGCATGTACGTCTGATCTCACTCTGGCACAGCGTCGGGTTGTAGTGTGAAACTGCTACAATCTGCGCCGCTTTTCATACTTATAACGGGAAGGGATCCTTCATGGACAGCATTGAGCAACGGGTCAAGAAAATCGTGGCCGAACAACTTGGCGTCAACGAAGCCGAGATCAAGAATGAGTCTTCATTTGTTGACGACCTCGGTGCCGACTCGCTTGATACAGTGGAACTGGTGATGGCGCTCGAGGACGAATTCGAAACCGAGATTCCGGACGAGGAAGCCGAGAAAATCACCACGGTACAACAGGCGATCAACTACGTCACTTCCAACAAAAAAGCCTGAGAACCCGGAGTCGCACGTGGCATTCGCAACAGGCAAGCGCCGTGTCGTCGTCACTGGTGTCGGCATCATTTGCCCCATCGGCAACAATCGGGACGAGGCGTGGACCAATGCGTTGGCTGGCAAGTCCGGCATTGCCCGGATTTCCCGGTTTGATCCGGCCAGCGAGAAGTTGCCTTTGTCATGTCACATCGCGGGCGAGGTGAAGGGCTTCGATCTTGAGCAGTACATTCCCGCCAAAGAGGCGCGCCACATGGATACTTTCATCCATTATGGCGTAGCGGCAGGCATGCAGGCATTCGTCGATTCGGGCCTGGTGGTAACAGACGAGAATGCCGAGCGCATGGGGGTCAACGTGGGCTCCGGCATCGGCGGCTTGCCGATGATTGAAGAAATGCATTCGACCATGCTGGAGCGGGGGACGCGCCGTATCTCTCCTTTCTTCATACCGGCCTCGATTATCAATTTGATCTCGGGTCATTTGTCCATCAAGTACGGCATGAAGGGGCCCAACCTTGCGTGTGTCAGTGCCTGCGCGACCGGCAACCATTGCGTGGGGGAGTCAGCGCGGCTGATTGAATACGGGGATGCAGACGTCATGATCGCCGGTGGTGCGGAATCGACCATTACACCGCTCGCAATTGGCGGTTTTGCCTCGGCGCGTGCCCTCTCGATGCGCAATGATGATCCTGCCACGGCAAGCCGGCCGTGGGACAAGGATCGGGACGGTTTTGTCCTTGGCGAGGGTGCCGGGGTGGTCGTACTTGAGGAGTACGAACACGCACGTGCGCGGGGGGCAGAGATTTATTGTGAACTCACTGGATATGGCTTGACCGGTGACGCCCACCACATTACGGCACCCGACCAGAGCGGCCCGCATCGCTCGATGCGCAATGCTCTTCGGAATGCACAGACCAACGCCGACGAAGTCGATTACATCAATGCGCACGGGACTTCGACCCCATTGGGCGACAAGAACGAAACCGAGGCCGTCAAGGTCGCATTTGGCGATCAGGCACGCAAACTGGTGGTCAACTCGACCAAGTCGATGACCGGGCATCTGCTGGGGGCTGCGGGAGGAATCGAAACGGTGTTTGCCGCATTGGCCGTCAAGCACCAGATTTCTCCGCCGACCATCAACATTTTCAATCAGGATCCAGATTGCGACCTTGATTATTGTGCCAACACGGCCCGCAACATGACGATCCGCTCTGCCGTCTCCAATTCCTTCGGGTTTGGCGGGACCAACAGTACACTCGTGTTTCGGCGCATCTGAGGCGCTGTGAACCTCTCGCAACGGGAACCTCCGGTGTCCCGGGCGTGTCTTAAATGTCGAATTCGGTCCGGCACCATGGCGATCGACTGCGAGCGCGGTATCAACCAGAAGAATACAGGGTGGGTGTTTGTCGGATCGCGACATAGATCAGCAGTTGGTGATGCGTGCGCAGCGCGGGGAAAAGCATGCATTCAACCTGCTGGTCACCAAGTACCAGCGCAAGCTTGCGCGGCTGATCTCGCGTCTGGTTCGTGACCCGGCGGAAGTCGAGGACGTCACGCAGGAGGCCTTTATCAAGGCCTATCGGGCTTTGCCGCAATTTCGCGGCGAGTCAGCCTTTTATACCTGGCTGTACCGCATTGGCGTCAATACCGCCAAGAATTTTCTGATGTCCCAGGGTCGACGCGCACCCACCACAACCGAAAAAGATACCGAAGAAGCGGAAACTTTTGACGATGCCGACCAACTAAGGGACATCAATACGCCGGAGTCGGTCCTGATGTCAAGTCAGGTAGCGGCCACCGTCAACGCTGCCATGGCGCGACTGCCTGAGGAATTGAGAACAGCAATCACCTTAAGGGAGATTGAAGGTTTGAGTTACGATGAAATCGCCGAGTTGATGAGTTGCCCAATCGGTACCGTACGGTCCAGAATCTTCAGGGCACGTGAATCGATTGCCTCGGAATTGCGCCCGCTGCTGGGCACGACCAAAGATCAACGTTGGTAAATGAGAGCGGACATGAACATGCGCGACCAAACTCGAGATTCCCAGCCCCATTCACATCTGGAGTGCATTTCTGCCTTCATGGACGGAGAATTGGATGCTGCGGGTTGTGAAAACCTGATGCAGGCTGCCAGGCATGATCCTCAAACTTGCTCAGAATGGGCGATTTATCACTGCATTGGCGATGTGCTGCGCAGCGACGACATGGGGTGCCATTCTGCGGCAATTACCGGACGCGTCCTGGCCCGCTTGGAGTCTGAGCCTCACTTGTTTGCGCCTGCTTCGGTGCGCGCTCCTGAAGCCATCGATTCAGCCCAGACTCACCGCAAGCGATTGATCGGCCTTGTTGCTGCGGGCAGTGCAGCGGTTGCGGTGTTCGGGGCTGCCATGTTTCCCCAATGGGGGCCGTCACAGGGCGATCAACTGGCAACACAGTCCTCTTCACCGTCGACGTTGGTTGCAGCTGACATTCAACAGTCAGGCGTCACTGCTGCTGTCGAGCCTATCGCGCCAGTTTCTGCGGAGTATTTGGTCGCGCACCGACAGTACTCTTCAGGGATTGCAATGCGTGGTGTCGTATCGCACGTCCGCACGGCAGGTTATGACGGCAAGTAAGCTCAAATGGTTGTGGATTGCGATGCTTGCCGTCTCTGCGGCGGCCGTGGCGAATCCCAATCTGGAGGCGATCCAGTGGATTCAGAAGATCCAGCAGGCCGCGCAGCGCCTCAATTATTCGGGCACGTTTGTTTATCTTCAGTACGGGGGACAATCGCAGACATCGAAGATCACGCACGTTTATGACAACGGGATAGAGCGGGAGCGCCTTGAGATGCTTGAGGGGCCGCCGGTCGTGGTAGTACGTGTGAATGATGAGGTCAAGACGTACTTGCCAGATACGAAGATGGTGATGGTCGAAAAGCGGCCATCGCGCGCCAGTTTTCCATTCCTGGGTGCACCGCAGAGATTGACGGGAGGCACTACCGATTCCCGTGCTGTTCCTGGTTTCGCAGAGCACTACACCGTGCGCAAATGGGACACCCAGCGTGTTGCCGGCCTAGACTGTCAGGTCCTGCTCTTGGAGCCGAAAGATGGCATGCGGTACACGCACAAGCTCTGGGCAGATAGTGCAACCGGGCTGCTCCTGAAGGCACAGGCTTTCAACGAAAAGGGTGATGTTGTCGAGCAGATTGCGTTTACGCAAGTGGAGATTGGAGGGCCGGTCGAAAAGTATCAATCTCACTTGGCGAAGAGGGATGGTGGCCGTGATTGGAAGGTGGCGCAGGCACAGGTCTGGGACGCGAGCCTGGCCGAAAGTGGCTGGAAGATCGAATCCGGGATTCCCGGCTTTCACAAGGTATCCGAAATGCGCCGCAATCGGGGGGACGGTAGCGAAGTCGGTCAGGTTGTGTTTTCGGACGGATTGACCTCCGTGTCCGTTTTTGTCGAGCCCTCTCGCGACACAGCAAAATTGCGGGAGGGAGGCAGCACCCACGGCGCTGTCAATGTGTACCGCCGGAAGGTAGCTGATCACCTGGTCACCGTTCTTGGCGAGGCGCCTGCAGCTTGCGTTACCCGCATCGCCAAAGCAGTCGAGTTCAAGCCAGCTACAGCGTCTGTCAAGCCTGCTCCTTAATCTTTGTTCTTGAGGCGTGTCATGCAGTCATTTGTTCGTATCCTTTTTCTCACATTCTTGTGGTTTACCTTCTCCACGACGGCGAATGCGCAGGGGCGCATGCTGCCTGACTTTACGGACCTGGTTGACAAGGTCGGCCCGGCCGTGGTGAACATCAGGACCACCCAAACCGTACAGGGCGGGCGAGGCGGCGGATTTCGGGGTTTTGGCGGCGCAGAGCAGGAGAACCCGTTTTGCGAGATTTTCCCGTGGATGTGCCCTCCCGGTCAGCGGGGAGACCGCAATGCCCCGCGGCGCGGTGAACAGGAGCGTCCGCCCGCAGAACGCGAGCGTGGTGAAGAAGTCCCGTCGGGTGTAGGCTCAGGATTCCTCCTTTCCCAGGATGGTTTCATCCTCACGAATGCACATGTGGTGCGAGGAGCCGACGACATTTACGTCAAGCTGACGGACAAACGCGAGTTCAAGGCAAAGCTGGTCGGCGCGGATCAGAGAACCGATGTGGCGCTGATCAAGATTGAGGCCAGTGGTCTGCCGACTGTGACGACCGGGGATTCCAATCGGCTGAAAGTTGGCGAATGGGTCATCGCGATTGGTTCACCGTTCGAACTTGAAAATACCGTTACGGCGGGCATCGTCAGCGCCAAGGGACGCGACACGGGGGAATACGTTCCGTTCATCCAGACCGATGTGGCCATCAACCCGGGCAATTCCGGAGGACCGTTGATCAACATGCGGGGTGAGGTGGTTGGCATCAATTCGATGATCTACAGCAGGTCGGGCGGCTATCAGGGAATCGCGTTTGCCATTCCGATCGACGAAGCGATGCGTGTCGCCGACCAGCTCAAGACGGGCGGACGCGTTACCCGTGGATTTCTTGGAGTGCAGCCTGGTGCGGTCACCAAGGATGTCGCAGAATCGTTAGGACTGAAATCACCGGCTGGCGCGGTCGTCGAGAAGGTCATTCCGAACACGGCTGCCGAAAAGGCGGGACTGAAGGAGGGGGATGTGATCCTTCGGTTTGACGGCAAACCGGTAGAAAAGCATACCGACCTGCCGCGTATTGTCGGCAACACCAAACCTGGCCAGCGTGTGCAGGTCCAGATCTGGCGCAATGGCACTGCGCGCGAACTGACTTTAACGTTGGGCGAAATGGAGCCTGAGCGCGTCGCTCAGCGCCCAGGCGCAAAACCACAGCCAGGAAAAGACAACGGCAAGGACAGCAAACCTGAGGCAAACGCGCTCGGCTTGACGGTCTCCGACCTGACTGAAACGCGGCGTAAGGAGTTGAAGGTGGATCGAGGCGTCATGGTGGATGCAGTGGAGGGGGCCGCGCAGCGCGCCGGCCTGCGCCAGGGTGATGTCATCATGGCCATGCAAAATGTTGACGTGACGAGCGCCAAGCAATTCAATGAACTGGTTGCAAAGCTGGACAAGAGTCGCGTCACGGCGTTGCTTGTGCGTCGTGGTGAAGCTTCTCAGTACGTTACGATCCGCCCTGACAGAAAATAGAATTTTTGATATAAAATAACGACTTACATGATGTACGCGAAGGGCGCGCCGCCTTGTAAAGGACGTCGCGCCCTTGCTTTTTTCGGGCTCAAATGCAGCATATTCGTAACTTCTCGATCATTGCCCACATTGACCACGGCAAGTCGACTCTCGCAGATCGCATCATTCAGTTGTGTGGCGGCCTTTCCGATCGCGAAATGGAGGCCCAGGTGCTGGACTCCATGGAATTGGAGCGCGAGCGCGGCATCACCATCAAGGCACAGACGGCAGCTCTCGAATACAAGGCGCGCGATGGCAAGGTCTACCAGCTCAATTTGATTGACACCCCCGGGCATGTCGACTTTTCCTACGAGGTCAGCCGTTCACTTTCCGCTTGCGAAGGTGCATTGCTCGTGGTCGATGCCAGCCAGGGCGTAGAAGCGCAAACCGTTGCGAATTGCTATACGGCACTGGATCTGAACGTTGAAGTAGTACCCGTCCTGAACAAGATCGACCTACCGTCAGCCAATCCAGAAAATGCCATTGCCGAGATCGAGGACGTCATCGGCATAGACGCGCACGATGCAATTCGTGCCAGCGCCAAGACCGGGGAGGGGGTCCTCGACATTCTCGAGGCACTGATTGTGCGGGTACCGCCGCCCAGAGGATCACGCGACCTGCCTCTAAAGGCACTCATCATTGACTCCTGGTTTGATAACTACGTAGGGGTAGTGATGCTGGTGCGTGTCGTGGATGGCACGTTACGACCGAAGGATCGAATCCGATTGATGGCCACCGGGGCGACTTACCTTTGCGAGCAGGTCGGTGTGTTTACGCCCAAGTCATTGTCTCGCGAGAGCTTGTCTGCGGGAGAAGTCGGTTTCGTGATTTCGGGTATCAAGGAGCTCAAGGCCGCCAAGGTTGGAGATACCGTTACCCTTTCGGAGCGGCAGGCGGAATCAGCGCTTCCCGGCTTCAAGGAAATCAAGCCGCAAGTTTTTGCTGGCCTCTTCCCGGTCGAGGCCAATCAATATGAAGCTCTGCGCGAGTCTCTTGAAAAGCTCCAGTTGAATGACTCATCGCTGCAGTTCGAGCCGGAGGTATCCCAAGCGCTTGGTTTCGGTTTTCGCTGCGGTTTTCTCGGACTGTTGCACATGGACATTGTGCAGGAGCGACTCGAGCGCGAATTCGACATGGACCTCATCACGACGGCACCTTCGGTCGTTTATGAGGTGCTGTTGCGCAATGGCGAGACCATCGTCATCGACAACCCGGACAAGCTACCCGACCCCGGCAGGGTCGAGGAGATTCGCGAACCGATCATGACGGTTCAACTCTTTTTGCCGCAAGAGTATGTAGGCGGCATCATGACGCTTTGCAATGCCAAACGTGGTGCGCAGATCAACATGGCCTACCATGGGCGTCAGGTGCAGCTTACCTACGAAATGCCGCTGAACGAAATTGTGCTCGATTTCTTTGACAAGATGAAGTCGGCGTCCAAAGGCTATTGCTCGATGGACTACGAGTTCAAGGAGTACCGCGCTTCCGATGTTGTCAAGGTGGACGTGTTGATCAACGGTGACAAGGTGGATGCGCTGGCGATTATCGTGCACCGTGCGAACGCGCAGTATCGAGGCCGCGAGCTTGTTTCAAAGATGCGGGAACTGATTCCGCGCCAGATGTTTGATGTGGCGATCCAGGCCGCCATTGGTGCCGGCATCATCGCGCGTGAAAACGTGAAAGCCTTGCGCAAGAATGTCCTTGCCAAGTGCTATGGCGGCGACATATCGCGCAAACGCAAACTGCTGGAGAAGCAAAAGGCGGGCAAGAAGCGCATGAAGCAGGTCGGCTCGGTGGAAATCCCGCAGGAAGCCTTTTTGGCCATTCTCCAAGTGGGCAGCTGATGAATTTCGCCCTCATTCTGCTGTGCTTGACCGTGGTTACCGGCATCTTCTGGTTTGCCGACACGCTGCATTTCAAACGCAGGCGGGAAGCCAGGTTTGTCGCAGAGGTTGAAGCGCTTGACGCGAGAATGGCCCGTCATCCAGACACCTACGCGCCTGATCACCGTGACAATGAAGTTGCCCGATTGAGTCGGGAATTGCGCGTTGCTCCGGTCTGGCTCGAGTTCCCCGCGAGCTTTTTCCCGGTGATCTCGATCGTTTTTGCACTGCGCTCTTTTGTCGTCGAGCCATTCAAGATTCCTTCCGGCTCGATGATTCCGACTCTTCAAATTGGTGACTTCATTCTGGTGAACAAGTTTACTTATGGGCTGCGCCTGCCGGTCGTCAACACCAAAATCCTTGATGTGGGTCTGCCGCAGCGGGGCGACGTGATGGTCTTCCGATATCCCCAAGATCCTTCGTTGGACTATATCAAGCGCGTTGTCGGTGTGCCGGGAGACAAAATATCATATGAAAACAAGAGGTTATCGATCAATGGCGTACCTGTTCCGGTCAAGCAGATGCCCGACTACCTGCACAAGGAGCGCGCCAGTTACTCGCGCCAGTTTGAGGCCGAGATCGGGACAAAGCGGTTCCGTTATCTGACGGACGACCATGTGCCCTCGTTCATTGATCGCGCCAGGGATTTTCCGATGCGCTCCAATTGCATCTACAATGAAGCAGGAGTCATGTGTACGGTCCCGGCAGGGCATTACTTCATGATGGGTGACAACCGCGATAACTCGGAAGACAGCCGATTTTGGGGGTTTGTGCCGGAAGGAAACATCGTCGGGCGCGCTTTTGGAATCTGGATGAATTGGAGCGACGGGCTTAACGTGGATTTGAGCCGTATCGGGGGTTTTGATTGAGACGATTGAAAGGAAATCAGATGGTGTCTTCGGCTAAACGGCAAGCGGGCGTCAGTATGCTCGGAATTTTGTTGATCTGCGTCGCCATTGTGCTGGTCGCAATCGGAGCGCTCAAAATCATTCCGGCCTACACCGAGTACGGTGGAGTGAAGTCGGCGGTTATTGCTGCACGTGATGGTGGCAAGACAGTAGTGGAGATTCAGAAGGCGTTCGACAAATACGCCCAAGTGAACGATATCAGCGTGATTACGGCCAAGGATCTTGACATTACCAAAGAAGGTAATGCAATTGTCGTTTCCTTCCGGTATGACAAGAAAATCCCCCTGTTCAAGAATGTAAGCGTACTGATCGAGTTCGCTGGCAGTACCAACGATCCCTGAGCACATGGGGTCAGGGTAGGCATGGATCTCACCGATCTGGAAAAGCGGCTAGGCCACAAGTTCGGTGCATCCAAGCTCCTGACTCAAGCGCTGACTCACCGCAGCCACAGTACGCTGCATAACGAACGTCTGGAGTTTCTCGGCGACAGCGTACTCAACTGCGCCATCGCTCATCTTTTGTTTGAGCGATACACCAAGCTCGACGAGGGTGACCTTTCGAGGCTGCGATCCAACTTGGTCAAGCAGCAAACCCTGTTCGAGATTGCGCAACGGATTGAACTCGCCGGGTACCTGCGACTTGGGGAAGGCGAACTCAAGAGCGGTGGGTTCAGACGGCCATCCATCCTTGCCGATACCATGGAAGCCTTGTTCGGCGCGGTTTTTCTCGATGGCGGATTTTTGGCCGCCCGTGCGGCGATCGCCAAGCTCTATCACCCGATCATGGAATCGGTCGACCCGCAGACGCTGGGCAAGGATGCCAAAACGCTGCTGCAGGAGTATCTGCAGGGGAGAAAGATCGCCTTGCCCACCTATAACGTCGTTGCAACGCATGGAGCCGCGCATAATCAGGAATTCGAGGTCGAATGCGTGATTCCAAAACTGGATATTCGAGCGACCGGTGGCGGCGCAAGTCGACGAGCGGCAGAGCAGCAAGCAGCCAGAAAGGCACTTGAATTGGCTCCGCGGGAGGCGCCACGTAAGGCGCGGCGCCCCCGCAAGGACGAGCACAAGGATGTGGCGCCAGCACCGCTTGTTCCTGTGGCAACGGGCGAAGTGAGGGAAGGGGGACGGAAGGCAAAATCCGACTCCAAACCAGTGGAGATGCAGGGTGGGGCGCGGGCAACGGAATCTCGGGCAGGACAGGATTCGGCTGTCGATGTTGGGGTGGCGGATACGCCAGCAAAAAGCGGCACGTCGTGACATATCAAACCGGCACTATTGCGATTGTCGGGCGTCCGAATGTCGGTAAGTCCACCCTGCTGAACCACCTGATCGGTACCAAGGTTTCGATTACCTCGCGGAAAGCACAAACGACGCGGCACCGCATCCTCGGGGTGAGGACTACCGATCACGCTCAGTTCATTTTTGTTGATACCCCGGGTTTTCAGAACACTCACCGGAATCAGCTCAATCGGGCCATGAATCGCTTCGTCGATGATGCGGTGTCTGTGGCTGATGTGGTGGTGCACATGATCGAGGCCTCCGGATTCAAGGCAGAGGATGCCTTGGTCGAGTCCAGATTCGATGCAAATGTCCCCGTCATTCTTGTATTGAGCAAGGTCGATCGTGTCAAAAGCCAGAACGAGCTGCTGCCCTTGATGGCGCAAGTAGCGGCGCGCCGTTCCTATGCGGCCATCATCCCGGTATCTGCCAAGAGCGGCAAAGGCGTGGATCAGCTGCTTGAAGAGATCACACGCCATCTGCCTGAGGGGCAGCCAATCTACGATGCCGATGCAATTACGGATCGTCCCGAGCGCTTCCTGGCATCCGAATTGATCCGGGAGAAGGTATTCCGCCTGTCTGGGGAGGAGGTTCCCTATGGTTGCGAAGTCACCATCGAGAAGTTTCAGGAGGAAGGCAGGCTCAGGCGTATCCATGCCACCATCATTGTCGAGCGCTCTGGGCACAAGGCGATTCTGCTGGGTGCCAAGGGAGAGAAGATCAAGCGCATCGCGACAGAAGCGCGATTGGAGATGGAAAAGCTGTTTGGGTCGAAAGTGTTTCTGGAACTCTGGGTCAAGGTAAAGGGCGGTTGGTCGGACAGTGATGCCATGTTGAAATCCCTGGGTTATCGATGACCGAAGCAGTGCCTGCAATGTCTCGTCGGCCCACACACAGTGAGACACCAGGATTCGTGCTGCACTGGTATGCGTACAGTGAAACGAGCATGATTCTGGAGGTATTCACCCGGGATGCGGGCAGGGTGCCTCTGGTTGCCAAGGGTGCGAGACGGTCTCGCGGAACCGTGCTGGTGCAGTTCCAGCCCTACGATTTCTCCTGGAGCGGCAAGGGCGATCTCAAGACCCTGCGCAAGGCAGATTGGCAAGGTGGCTTGCAACCCCTGCCATCTGCGAGGCTGTTCTGCGGATTCTATTTGAACGAATTGCTCATGAAACTGCTTGCTCGTGAAGATCCCCATGAACAGCTGTTTGAGGCGTACGCCCGGTCGATCGAAGCGCTGGCAAGCGGTGCGGAGGAAGAGCCGGTATTGCGCGAGTTTGAAAAAGCGCTACTGAAGGAAACCGGATTTGCCCTGGTACTTACCCAGGAAGCGCAGTCACTGCGTCCTGTGGTCGCTGAGCATGCCTACGTGTTTGTTCCCGACGAAGGGGTGAAGCGCTGGGATGGCAGGGGTGCGGACACCGAAGCAGGGGGTGTCATTCTCGAAGGCAAGACCCTGATTGAGATCGATCAAGGCAACTATGCTGAGCCTCGGACCGCGCAGGCTGCGAAACAACTGATGCGACGGCTTCTGGATCGGCATTTGAACGGCAGGCCGCTTGCGACTCGACAAATACTCTCACAAATGCTTGGAACATGAAAACGCGTGTGCAGTTGGGCGTCAACATTGATCACGTGGCAACGCTGCGTCAGGTGCGTGGCACTGCCTATCCGGATCCCATTCGGGCAGCTCTTGAAGCAGAAGAGGCTGGTGCAGACCTTATTACATTGCATCTGCGAGAAGACCGACGCCATATTCAGGACCACGATGTGTTTGCGTTGAAAGATGTCCTGAAGACACGCATGAATCTGGAGGCGGCTATCACCCGCGAAATGCTCCAGATTGCGGTGAAGGTGCGACCGCACGATGTCTGCCTGGTGCCGGAACGCCGAATGGAGTTGACCACCGAGGGTGGATTGGACGTGATCGGACAATTTGATCGCGTAAGGGATGCGGTGCGCATTCTGGCCGATGCGGGTATCAGGACCTCGCTGTTTATTGGGCACGATCCTGAACAAATCCGGGCTGCAAGGGCGGTTGGCGCACCGGTGATCGAAATCCAAACCGGGCACTATGCAGCGGCGGTTCTTCCGAACGAAATCGAGGCAGAGCTGGAGAGGATTCGTGCAGGAGTCCAATTGGGGCGCTCACTTGGCCTGGTTGTAAACGCAGGCCACGGGCTCCACTTTGACAATACCGCACCGATCGCGGCGCTGGTGGGAATCAGCGAACTCAACATCGGGCATGCGATCGTCGCGGAAGCGCTATTTCGCGGCTGGCGGCAGGCGGTAAGCGACATGAAGGCGTTGATCAAGACGGCCGCAGGCTAACATTGCATTGTCGCGTGAGCCCGTTTTGCCTTTCTGGCTCAGTTTGGTGCCGTGTTGGGATGGGCGAGACAACGCAACAATTGCGGGAAGACTTTCGCGGTACTTGCCACAACCTCCCCTGATTCAAGGTAGCCGGCTTCGCCCCGCAGGTTCCCGATCAGGCCGCCGGCTTCCAACACCAACAAGCTCCCTGCTGCGACGTCCCACGGCGAGAGGCCGATCTCCCAGAATCCGTCAAAGCGTCCGGCGGCAACATAGGCCAGGTCAAGCGCGGCGGCGCCGGGTCGGCGCACGCCGGCCGTTGCCAGCGTCACAGACTTGAGCATCGCGAGATAAGCGTCCAGTCCGGAACCTTCCCGAAAGGGGAAGCCGGTCCCGATCAGGCAGTCTGCCAATTTGTCTTTCTTGGAGACGCGGATGCGCCGATCATTCAGGTAGGCGCCGGCGCCACGGGTTGCCGCAAACAACTCGTTCTTGACCGGATCGAATACCACGCCTTGCGTGATGACTCCCTTGTGTTGCAGACCGATCGACACGCAGTATTGCGGCACGCCGTGAATGAAATTGGTCGTTCCGTCAAGTGGATCAATGATCCAGCAGTATTCGGATCTGGCAATTTGGGATGCGCCTGATTCTTCTGCCAGGATGCCATGATCCGGGTAGGTACGCCGCAATTCGTCGATCACGGCGGCTTCAGCAGCACGATCCACTTCCGTTACGAAATCGTTCCGCCGCTTGGTTTCAATCTTGAGCAAATCCAGGTCGCGCGAGGCGCGATTGATGATGTTGCCAGCCTTGCGAGCGGCCTTGATCGCCGTATTGAGCATTGGGTGCATGGGGAAAGATTCTTTTCTGTCTTGTGGCTACCGTCACGGCAGCAAGCATTCGATTAAAGTGCGCAGAGTTGCAAATTGCCGACCAGAACTGCCCCCATCTTGCGCAGAACGCGGTGACCTGCTTGGCGAACACGCATTTTATCCGACAAGGGTTGCTCCATCCATGAAGCATGCGATTGATCCACTTGACCAGATCCGGATTGTTCTCGTGGAGACCAGCCATTCAGGAAACATTGGCGCTGCCGCCCGCGCCATGAAGGTGATGGGGCTTTCGAGACTGGTGCTGGTCACGCCGCGGGCATCCATCGACGAGGTCGCACGCGCGCGCGCCAGTGGTGCCCATGATCTATTGGCGAAAGCAAATGTGGTTGATAACCTGCATGATGCGCTCTCAGGGTGTGTGCATGCGGTCGCGGCAACGTCCAGACCCAGAGAAATTTCTCCGGCTACAAGCGATGCGCGACAGGCCGCCCATCAACTTTTGCACTACGCGAACCAAGGCGAGTGCGCGTTGGTGTTTGGCAACGAGACCTACGGGTTAACCAATGAACACGTGCGCCTCTGTCAGGCGGTTGCGACCATCCCGACTTCAGACTCGTATGGTTCACTCAACCTGGCGGCGGCCGTCCAGGTTTTCGCTTATGAACTTCGGATGTCAATGCTGGATTCGGTGGGCATCTCAGCGACGCCTCAACCTGGAGGCACCGTTGACGTTCCCGCTACCCTGGACGAAATAGAGGGTTTGATGCAACACTGCGAAAAGGCGCTTTCGGCGATCGGCTTCTTTGATCCGGCGAATCCGAAGCGGCTGCTTCCTCGCTTGCGAAGGCTTTTTGGCAAGGCCCGCTTGGAACGGGAGGAAGTCAACATTCTGCGCGGCATACTGGGCGCCGCTGAGCGACGGCGCTAAGCCAACCGATCAAGGCTTCTCGGATCCAGAATTTCCATTCGACGGCAGAGGCGGAGAAACCTGATCGGGTAGCACCGTACCATCGCCCAGCGTACGCAGGCGATTGGTTGCCACCATTTGCTTCATTCGTTCGGCTTGGGACAATGTATGCATCCGTTGCGACACACCAGGCGGCTTGCTTGCATCGCCCATGGCACTCATTTGCTGGGTCAGGGTCAAGGTTTGCATGCGCTGGGTGTTGGGCAGTATCCGCTGAGGGGCCGTGGTGCCCAAGCCGCGATCGCTGGGCGGAGTTGGACGAAGATCGGCTTCGTATGCCCAAAGCTTCTTCTCATCAACCAGAATCTGATAGCGGTGCTCACCCGGACGAGAGGACTGTACGGAGACAACCTTGGCCCGCGAGCCTCGTGCGAATTCCTGGACGTCACGCTGCAAATAGACATGCTCCCCCGGCATAAAAGTAGGTGCCATGTGGCGCAGGGTGCTCATGCGCCCGGTCTGGAACAAGTCTTTATCAGACATGGGTACCAGATTACTTCATAATTTACTGAAAAGGAACCACTTTTGGAGCCTGTACTCAAGGGGATGGCGTATGTGGATGCTGGTGAGGCGGGTTCTGGGGGCCGCAGTGTTGGCGTGGTGTGCAGCGCCGCCCGTCCTGGCCGGTACGCTACTGCTGGCGGCACACCCTGATCTGCAGGACCCTCATTTCACCAGAACGGTGATTCTGGTGACTCGAACGCCTCGGAACGAAACGATCGGCCTGATATTGAATCGCCGCCTTTCAACTGATGGCGGAAGCCCAAAACTGCCTGACGGGGCGCGGGTGACTGAGGTCTATGCAGGTGGTCCAGTGGGGTCTTCTGTGCTGATGGCGGTAGGGCAGGGGGTCTTCGCGGATGGCTCCATCGAAGTCATGCCCGACCTTCAACTGGTTGTGGGCGCAACCAGGGTGCGCGCATTCGTCCAGGCAGCTACCACCAAGCGGGTCAAGGTATTTGTTGGATATGCTGGCTGGGTTGCCGGGCAACTCGAAAGCGAGATTGCCAGTGGAGCATGGTTACGGGTTCCCTTGACGGAAGATTGGGTGTTTGATGCCAGACCGGATACACTCTGGGAGCGCGCCCTCGCGCGTGTCAGAGCGGTTCGCCCCTCAGAGCGCCTGCTTGGTGCGGACGTAATCCATGCGGTCAATCGATTGAACGTTGATTTCCCGGACTTCGCTTCCCTGCAAAACGCGCAGGGGAACCACGACGCCCGCTTCGCCCATCGACCATAGCTTGCCGTAAAACTCTTCGAGGGAACGCACGCCCTCTCCTCGAACGGCGAGGATGATGTCGCCTGGTTTCAAGCCAGCCTGGGCTGCCGGCGCGTCCTCCTGGACGCGAATGACACGCAACCGACCGTCCACCTCCTGGGTGGAGAGCCCGATCCACGGACGCAGGGAATCCTTGGTCCTGCCGGCGTGCGTCATGTCATGCAGGATCGGTTTAAGCAGATCGATGGGTACAAACATGTTGCCCGGTGCGCGCCGGTTTTGGGCAGCGGCGTCTGCGACGATCAGAGAGCCGATTCCAACCAGCTCGCCGTCACGGTTGATTAATGCGGCGCCCGAATGATCACTTCTGGGTGGAATGGTAAAGATGGCATCGTCAATAAGGTACTCCCAGTACCCTGCAAACCGTCTCTTGGAGGCAACCGTTGCTACACTCGCTTCGGCCTTGCCACCATGCGTTGCGAAGATGAGCTTGTCAAACTCGCTAACGCGTGTGGAAGAACCAATCGCGATGCCCTTGGCGGTCAACGGCGCAGCCGGCTTGACCAAACCGAAACCGGAGGCATGGTCATACGCCACCACGGTTGCAGAGACGATCCGTCCGGCGTTGTCGGCAAGCTCGATCGAATCGGCTTCCAGGATGAGGTAGCCAATTGTCAGTACCAACCCGGATGGAGCGAGCAATACAGCGCTGCCCTCTCTCTCACGGCCCAAGGTACGGGCCGAGCGCGCATTGCTGACAGCCGAAACCTTGATTCTGACGACGTTATCCAGCGCGCTCAGCAGCGCCTCGGCCGCGCGGCGCTCGGATTCGGAGGCAGGCAAGGGCGAATGGGTACCGCCAGGGCTCGGGCTAGCCGCATGCAAGGCGGTGCAAAGCAACACACCCAAGAGGCTGGCATGAAAGGCCGAAGCGAGTCGCATCACATCCTCCTTAAAGGGCGTGGCGGTGCCAAGGATTCCCTGGAAGCCCCGCGATGACTGTCTTTGATGTTACGCCAGAGTGGCAATGGCACGCAAGGCCGTCGCCGCCTGACGGACTCCGTGTCTTACGGCGCGGCCAGAAACTGGTGGAGAGCGTCAAGTACCGCGTCGGGCGCTTCAGCCATCAGGTTGTGCCCGGCCTTCGGCACGACCACGGTGCGTGCGTTGCGCAGAGTCGATTGCAGTTGACGAGCTCCGCGCACAGGCGTCATGACGTCACTCTGGCCCAATACCAGCAGGACCGGCTGATCCACTTGAGCGGCGCGCGTCAGCCCGTCAGCATAGGCATTGCAGGCGGCGAAATCCGAATGCATGACACCTTGCCTGACCCGCTGCATCAAGCGAAGGTTCTCGCCAATGATCCAGAAGCCGGGGCCAGGATTGGAGGGCTTTGCCGCGTAGGTGGAGTGTGACCAGATATTGACCATGTCCTGCGCCGTGGGTTCGTCGTCGCGCGTTGCATTGAGCAGGGCTTCACCAACCGGCATCGGCACGGCACTACCAACGAGCGCAATCCTGCTCACGCGCTCCGGAAAGCGGCCGGCTGCTTCCAGGGCAATCAGAGACCCCATGCTGTGGCCCACGAGGCATGCTCTGGAGACACCGGCCACATCAAGCATGGCCACGAGCCAATCGGCCATCTCGGCGATGCTCGATTTTGCTGGCCCGGCACTGCGGACATGCCCCGGCAAGTCGACTGCCAGCACGGCGTAGCCGTGGTGCGCAAGATATCGGCTCTGCAAGATCCAAACACTGTGGTCGTGCTGTGCGCCATGCAGAAATACCACGGTGGGCAGCGTTGGATCAAAGCGCTTGCCGCCGGTATAGGCATAGGCTGGATGGCCCTGGACGTCAAGTAGCATGGCGTCACGCCCCCTTCATGGCGACCTTCAGGCCGCGGCCCAGGTCTTCCATCAGGTCGGCAGGGTCTTCCAGTCCGATGGAAAGCCGCATCGTGCCCTCCTTGATTCCCGCGGCTTCCAGCATGTCCGTGGCGACCCGAAAATGGGTGGTGGAGGCCGGATGAATCACCAGCGAGCGCGCGTCGCCGACATTGGCCAGGTGGGAAAAAAGCTTGAGGGATTCGACAAAGCGTCGGCCTGCCGCCCGATCACCCTTGATGTTGAACGAGAATACGGCACCGCATCCTCGCGGAAGCAGACGTTTCGCCAACGCGTAATCCGGATGCTCCGGTAACTCTGGATACGACACCGACTCGACGGCAGGGTGTTTGGTGAGAAATTCCACGATCTTGCGGGCATTGGCCACATGTCGCTCCATGCGCAGGGGCAGGGTCTCGACGCCTTGGAGAATCTGAAATGCCGTAAATGGGCTCATGGTTGCGCCGAAGTCACGCAGTCCCTCGCGGCGGGCCCTTAAGGCAAAAGGCGCGACTGTGCTTTCTTCGGCAAACACCATCCCATGAAAGCCGTCATAGGGCGCCGTCAGTTCAGGAAATTTGCCTGACGCAACCCAATCGAAGGTGCCGCCGTCGACGAGGAGGCCACCAATCACCGTTCCGTGTCCACACAAGAACTTGGTCGCGGAGTGATACACCAGATCGGCGCCATGGTCGAGCGGCTTGAGCAGGTACGGCGTGGTGAAGGTGGAATCGACAAACAAGGGGATGTGGTTGTCGTGCGCCAGTGCTCCCAGCGCTGGCAAATCAAGCACATCCAGCCCGGGATTACCGAGAGTCTCCCCATACAGGGCCTTGGTATTGGGTCGGATCGCGGCCTTCCATTCGTCGATCCGGCGCGGATCGACGAATGTCGTGTCAATGCCGAAGCGACGCAGGGTGTAGTCAAGCAGATTGTGCGAGCCGCCGTACAAGGCGCGCGAGGCAACAATATGGGAACCGGCGCCGGCAATGGTCGCCAGCCCCAAATGAAGGGCTGCCTGGCCGCTGGCTGTGGCGATACCCGCGACACCGCCCTCCAGCGCTGCGATGCGCTCCTCCAGGACAGCCGTGGTCGGATTGGAGATGCGTGAATAGACATGCCCGGCCCGCTCCATGTTGAACAGGGCGGCGGCGTGGTCCGAATCCTTGAAAACGAACGATGTCGTCAGGTAGATCGGCGTGGCGCGTGCCCCGGTTTCCGGATCTGGTGCTGCGCCGGCGTGGAGGGCGAGGGTGTCAAAGCCTGGATAGGAAGGACCGGCCATGTTCGATGCGAAGGCAAAAGTCCATGGTAGCACGCACGTGCCGGGCTTTCGCGTGATGGTTCTGTGCCAAAATGAATCATCGGATCTCATGGCGTTCAGCTTTCGGGGCGCCGCTTTTTCAGCATTCATGACGAACACGAACGCCCGCAAAATTCTGGAGCTTGACCCATTGGTTCCCGGTGCTTCCGATGCTCTGGAAGCGCTTCTGGTCGCAGATCAGCCGTTCGCCCAGCGCGTGCTGGCTTGTGCCTCGATGCCAGGTTTGGGGCGCCGCAGCGGCGTCGAACTGGGAGATTTGGTGCCTTTGCACGGGTTTCGCTTTGTGCAGCAGGTGGTGGCAGGCCTGCTGCTTGACGATGCTGGCGTTGACGCCACCAACTTCGGCATCCTCAGCGGGATTGCCTCTCAGGTGGTTGCGCTGCGGGTTCCCGTACCGCGCAGCGAGGAAGCTTTTTTTTGCGCATGGCTGGGCGCCACACCCGCCTGGCGCCAGGCGCCCAGCTCGTGGGGTGTCTCGGCAGAGCTGGCGAGCGCGCTCGATCGCCACCAGACCATGCCTGAAACGGCGCAACTGGTGGCAACACGCGCAGACGTCATTGCCCAGTGCGTGCGCCTGGGGGGGCTGCTGGCGAGCTTTGCGTCGCCCTATCCGGAAAGCGGCGTCATGGAAGCGGTACAGCGGGCGGCGCGGCTCGGCATCCACCCGCGCGATCTGGACGGAATTTGTGCAGATATCAGACGGAATGCGGCAGAGTGGTCAAACTGCCTGAAGCGGTCGATCAAGGCCGATCTGAAGCTGGACCTGAACCTGCCTGTACATGCTGCTGCCATGCGCGTGGCGAGCGAGCTGGCGGAGGTCTACCGCTACCTGTTGCAGACTGCAGCAGTCGATGCCGAGACCGGTTTGCCCAACGCGCGCTACTTCCACACAAGGCTCGAGAGCGAATGGGCCGCAGCCCGGCGGCGCAGCGGTGAGTTGTCGGTGGTCTGTGTACTGTGTCGCAGCGCGATGGCGCAGGCGGCACAGTTGCTGCGTGAAACGGCACGTATGCAGGACGTTGTTTGTCGTTCGGGTGACGGCGAATTCATGATTATCTGCACCGATACCCACGCAGAGTATGCCGCCAGAGCGGCAGCCAGACTGTCCGAGGAGATGAAGCGGTCGGGCGTCCCGGCCTTTTTCGGCACGGCAACGCTTGACTCCATGATATCGAGCGTGGATGATCTGGTTGAGCGGGCCCGCACTGCGGCGCGCGCGGCGCGCAGCGAGACGGGTGCGTCATCCTGAACATACCGGGAATGAGGAGGATGTCATGCAGGTAAAGGAAATCGTCAGGATCAAGGGGAGCACCCTCTATACCGTCACGCCGGCGACGCTGCTGTCGGATGCCGTGATATCGATGTCGGAGCATGACATCGGTTCGGTTGTGGTGATCGACGGAGGCAAACTGGCCGGCATGCTGACCTTTCGCGAGGTCATCAACATTCTGGCCAAGCGGCAGCTTGAGCACCGTACCGGGCCGACCCCCACCATGTCTGCCATTACCGTAGGGGACGTGATGGTGCGCGAACCAGCGATTGCCACTCCGGACATGGAGGTGGACGAGTTGCGATCGCTGATGCTGGAACGGCACCAGCGGTATGTGCCGGTGATGGATGGTGACACCATGCTCGGCGTGATTTCCTTTCATGATGTGGCCAAGGCTGTGCTCGAAGAGCAGGCATTCGAGAACCGCATGCTCAAAGGCTACATCAAGGACTGGCCCGCCTGATCTGAAGGTGCAGGTCTGCATGCCCGAAACCGTTGGTGCACAAGGGCTCCGTCGTGATCAACTGTTGCTATGCGGGTTGATGCAATGCCGGGCCCTGTTGATGGTGCGGCGAAACCGGGTTGACCGTCGTCAGTGAATCGTCAGTCTTCTGCGATGCAGGTCGAAAAGCCACACGAGGATGGTCAGTTCAGGCTTCTGTCCGAACGCCGCTTTGCTCCGTTCTTCTGGACCCAGTTTGCCGGTGCTGCAAACGATAACGTCTTCAAGTTTGCCTTCACGATCTTCGTCACTTTTCAGGCTGCCAGCTTTGGCGGCGGTGATCCGAAGACGGCGGCGTTCCTGATCGGCGCGGTGTTCATCGCACCGTTTGTGTTGTTCTCCGCAACTGCCGGGCAACTGGCGGACAAGTTTGAAAAATCGAGACTGATCCGGTTTGTCAAGAGCTTCGAAGTGGCCATCATGCTGATGGCGGCCATCGGCTTCTTGCAGCATTCGGTTGCCGTCCTCTACGTTGTCACGTTTCTAATGGGGCTGCATTCCACCCTGTTTGGTCCGGTCAAGTACGCTTACCTTCCGCAGCATTTGAAAGATCGTGAACTGGTGGGCGGCAATGGCCTGGTCGAGATGGGAACGTTTGTGGCGATCCTTCTAGGCACGATGCTCGGAGGGGCGCTGGCCGGCATGCAGGGAGATGGCGCGGTCTATGTCGCCGCAGTTTGCTTGCTGCTGGCCATTGCAGGTCGGGTCATCGCTGGCTGGGTGCCCCATTCACCAGCACCCGAACCAGATCTTTCGATCAACTGGAACCCGGTCAGTGAAACGCTGGCCAATCTGAAGCTTGCCAAGAGCAATCGCGCGGTGTTTCTGTCAATGCTGGGCATCTCCTGGCTGTGGTTTTTCGGTGCAACCTTTCTGACCTCGTTCTCGCCCTTTGCCAAGGAGGTGTTGGGCGGCAATGAGGCTGTGGTGACGCTGCTGCTGGCGGTGTTCTCCGTCGGTATCGGTACCGGGTCGCTTCTCTGCGAGCGCATGTCCGGCCACAAGATCGAGATCGGGCTGGTCCCGTTCGGCTCGATCGGCATGACGGTTTTTGCGGTGGATTTGTATTTCGCTGCAAGCGGCCTGAAACCGGAAGGGCTGGCGGGGGTGATGGCGTTCCTCTCCACGGGCACCCATTGGCGCATCCTTGCCGACCTGTTTTTGCTGGCCATGTTTGGCGGCTTCTATTCGGTCCCGCTGTATGCGTTGATCCAGACGCGTTGCGAGCCGTCCCATCGGGCTCGCATCATTGCCGCCAACAATATTCTGAACGCCATGTTCATGATCGCCAGCAGTCTGCTCGCAGCGCTCCTGCTCAAGAGCGGCTTCTCGATTCCACAATTGTTTCTGGTGACCGCCTTGTTGAACGCCCTGGTAGCGATCTACATCTACACGCTGGTCCCCGAGTTCCTGATGCGCTTTCTGTGCTGGCTGCTGATTCACACGGTGTATCGCCTGCACAAAAGCGGCCTGGAACACATTCCGGAGAGCGGGCCCGCCATCATCACCTGCAACCACGTCAGCTTTGTCGATGCGCTGGTGATCATGGCGGCCAGTCCCCGGCCGATCCGGTTTGTGATGGACCACCACATCTTCAAGGTTCCCGTGCTGTCATTCGTGTTTCGCACCGCCAGGGCAATACCGATTGCGCCGGCAAAGGAGGATGTTGCCCTGCGCGACAAGGCGTTTGAAGACGCAGCCAGAGCGTTGCGCGAAGGTGACCTGGTCGGCATCTTTCCGGAAGGGAGAATCACCGATACGGGTGAACTGTATCCGTTCCGGCCTGGCGTGATGGAGATATTGAAGCGGCAGCCTGCCCCGGTCGTGCCAATGGCACTGTGCGGCTTGTGGGGTTCGTTCTTCAGCCGCAAGGATGGCCCGGCAATGACCAGGCCGTTCCGCCGCGGCACGTTTGCCACCATTGCACTCAAGGTGGCGCCGGAGTGGGCACCACAACGGGTGCAGCCCGACGCCTTGCAGGCGGTGACGCTGGAACTGCGGGGCGACTGGAAGTAGCCGGCATACCCGATGCGGGGGCAGCGTGCAGGACGGCGAAGGCGCCACAGCCCCTCGGGTAAACTTCTTCTTTAGTCAGATTACTCGGTCTTTCCCATGTCCGGCTCCACTCTCGGCCAGCTGTTTTGTGTCACCAACTTCGGCGAGTCGCACGGCCCGGCGATCGGCTGCGTGGTCGATGGCTGTCCTCCGGGGATGTCGCTCAGTGCCGGCGACATTCAGGCTGACCTGGATCGCCGCAAACCTGGCACCTCGCGCCATGTGACGCAGCGCAAGGAACCGGACAGCGTGGAAATCCTCTCCGGTGTGTTTGAGGGCACGACCACCGGGACCCCGATTGCCCTGCTCATCCGGAATGAGGATCAGCGCAGCAAGGATTACAGCAACATTGCCAATACGTTTCGTCCCGGCCATGCGGACTACGCCTATGTGCAGAAGTACGGTTTTCGTGACTACCGCGGTGGCGGGCGCTCGTCTGCGAGGCTGACGGCGCCGACAGTGGCGGCGGGTGCCATCGCCCGCAAGTGGTTGCGCGAAGCCTATGGCATTCAGGTGCGCGCCTACCTTGCCCAGTTGGGCGAGATCGAGGTACCGTTCAAGGCGTGGGAGGAGGTGGCAGACCGGGAGCACAACCCGTTCTTTGTCGCTGACAAATCGTATGTGCCGCAACTGGAGTCGTACATGGATGCGTTGCGAAAATCCGGCGATTCGGTCGGTGCGCGCATCACCGTTGTGGCACAGCATGTGCCACCGGGGCTCGGTGAACCGCTGTACGACCGCCTCGATGCGGATATCGCCCATGGACTGATGGGCATCAACGCGGTCAAGGGTGTCGAGATCGGGGCGGGGTTTGGTGCCGTCGTGCAAAAGGGCACGGAGCACGGTGACGAAATGACGCCTGCCGGGTTCAGGTCGAACCACGCCGGTGGCGTACTTGGCGGCATTTCGACCGGTCAGGACATTGTGGCCTCCATTGCCTTGAAGCCGACGTCCAGTATCCGTCTGCCGCGCGCCAGTATCGACATTACGGGCGAGCCTGCGATTGTGGAGACTCACGGCCGCCATGATCCTTGCGTCGGCATTCGCGCAGCTCCGATTGCCGAGGCGGTGCTGGCCATCGTCCTGATGGACCATGCCCTGCGCCAGCGGGCGCAATGTGGCGATGTCATGGTTGCCACACCGCGTGTCCCGGCCTCCCCTGATAAGTAGTCTGCCGGCCTGGAACCGTTGGGGCACAAGGGTTCTGGCTTGATGGCCGATAGCACCAGATGGACAAAAAACGCCCGCAAGCGTGATGCAATTTAAGCCTGCAGCAGCACTGGGGGCGTATTACTTTGCCTACTTCGCCTACGTTGGTGCCTATTCGCCCTACATTACGCTTTACCTGAAGGACATCGGCATGACGGCGGCGCAGATCGGGCTGCTGTATTCGATTCCCCAGATCATGCGTATCGTCGGGCCCGGGGCCTGGGGTCATCTTGCAGACCGCACCGGCCGCCCGTACACCATCCTGCGCCTCGCCACCGTTTGTTCACTGGCAGGCTTTGCCGGCATCTATCTCGGGACGACGTTTGCCTGGCTGTTTGCCATCCTCGCCGTGATGCACTTCTTTACCAGCGCGCAGATGCCGCTGGTTGAGGCAATCACGCTTGATCTGGTGCGCGAGACGCCGGGGCAGTACGGCCGGATCCGCGTATGGGGATCGGTCGGGTTCATCATTGCCGTGATGGGGCTGGGCGTGGCGCTCGACTACCTGCCCGTGACAGTGGTCCTGCACACCACGACCGGGCTGCTGGTGCTGGTCGTGCTGGCTGCATGGGCTTTGCCGGCGCCACCACACCATCAGCGCGCAGTGCCGCGAGAATCGTTGCGTGCCAGGTTGCGTGAACCGGCGTTGCGGGTTTTTCTGGCTGCCGGCTTTCTGAATGCCTTTGCGCATGCGGCGTTGTACATTTTTTTCTCGATCCATCTCGAACAGAATGGGTACAGCAAGACGGCGATCGGCTGGATGTGGAGTCTTGGTGTCCTGATCGAGGTTGTGGTGTTCCAGATGCTCCCGCAACTGACCCAGCGCTTCAGCCTGGAAACCCTGTTCTTCAGCACGTTTGTGGTGTGCATTTTCCGTTTCCTGTTGATCGCCTGGGCAGTGCAGTGGTGGTGGCTCGTCATTCTGGCCCAACTGATGCACGCCTTCACCTTTGCGATCTATCACGCCAGCGCCGTCGCGCTTGCCGGACGGTATTTCGGCGAGGGCAATCAGGCACGTGGCCAGGCGGTGTACATCAGCTTGACATTCGGCCTGGGTGGATTTGCCGGCAGCCTGGCAAGCGGCTTTCTGTGGGATGCGATCGGACCCGCCTGGACCTATACCGTGAGCGCGTGCGCCGGGTTCTGTGGCGCCGTGCTCCTGCTGCCCGGTCAACGGCGGCGACGCGCAAGCCGTTAAGCGCGAGCCGTCGTTCAAGGGAGGTGCCCAATGCGTAACAAAATGTTGCCAGCCCGTAGTGCCTTGGTGCTTGGCATGGCGATTTCTCTGGCTGGCTGCAAGACCGTCCAGACCACCCAGGGTGGTGCGGTCGGCGTGGATCGTAATCAGACCATGTCTGCGCTTGTCTCGGCGCGGCAACTGGAGCAGGGGGCCCAGTCTGCCTATCGCCAGGAATTGAACAAGGCCAACCAGAAGGGTTTGTTGAATCGTGATGCGGCGCAAACCGCGCGGGTGCGTGCCATCGCACAGCGCCTGATACCTCACACCGGCGTGTTTCGCACCGATGCGCCCGGATGGGCGTGGGAGATCAACGTGATCAATTCGGGTGAAGTCAATGCCTGGTGCATGCCGGGTGGCAAGATCGCCGTGTATGCCGGCCTGATCCAGAAGCTGAACGCGACGGATGAAGAACTGGCTGCCGTGATGGGCCACGAAATTGCCCATGCATTGCGTGAGCATGCGCGTGAACGTGCCTCCCAGCAGGTCAATGCCGGTCTGGCGGCGACCGGCGTCGGGATAGCTCTGGGGGGCGGACAGGGCACCATGGATATGGCCAGCATGGTGGCCAATCTCACCTACAACCTCCCCAACAGCCGGCTCCATGAAACCGAAGCCGACCGTATGGGTGTGGAACTGGCAGCGCGCGCCGGCTACGACCCCAGGGCGGCGATTTCCCTGTGGCAGAAAATGCAGAAAGTATCTGGAAACGGCGGACCGCAGTGGCTTTCGACACATCCGTCAGGCGAGACGCGCATTCGCGATCTTTCGGATTACGCAGCTCGTGTCATGCCACTGTATGAAGGCGCGCGCCGCCGTGGTTAGTCGGATGGAACGGCGCTCAACCGCTCCAGAGTAGGCCGGGCTGGGCTCGACCCGACGATTTGCAGCTCAGATCCTGTTGACACCCGGCTGGGGAGAGACGGGAGTTCACTGCGGACCCCGCCGGTAATCGGAGCACAGCCCGGTTTTCCCCCCAGTTCATCGCACTTTAACCATTGATGCGCTGCTAACCTGCTTGTGTTGCGGCGCTTGACTGGTTTGACTGCACCGAGGCTGTTCGTCGGACACGCCGGCGGGCAGGGTGAGCGCCTTGAACTGAATTTCAGGAACGACTACCCATGACCGAATCTGCCTTGGCCCATCCGGATGCTGCCCCTCCGACAGATGCGCTGGAAATGTCCATGACACTCGCCATGGCATTGAACAAACTGCCGCCGCTGTCGCCCCTGGTTCCCAAGGTATTGGCCCTGAAACGGGATTCGGATGCCGGCATTCCGGAACTGGCGAACGTGATTTCCAGTGATCCGATGCTGTGTGCACGCCTGATTGGCATGGCAAACTCGGTGCACTTCAGTGCAGGGCGCCCGCTGATGAGCATTCACGAGGCTCTCCTGCGCCTGGGGTTCGTGGCGTCATGCGACCTGGCCGTGAGCGTCGCGGTGTCCCGCTCCCTGCCTGCAGGGCTGGAGTTTCGGCCGGCGCGCCGTGATTTGTGGCTGCACTCGCTCGGGGTCGCCCTGTGCGCGCGCGAGCTGGCACGCCGGGCAGACGCCGATTGCGACGCGGATGCGGCTTATTTGGCCGGATTCCTGCATGACATTGGCTATCTGGCCATCATTGCGTTGTGGCCGGACACCGCCAGAAAATTGTTGACGCACCTGACCAACCCGGAGTTGGGAAGTGAACCGCACTATGAGCGCCTTTACGATGCGCCGACGCACGGCGCGATTGGCGGGGAATTGTGCAAGTTGTGGCGGTTGCCTGACGAAATCTGGGTAACGGTCTGGGATCACGACGGTCTTGCCGAAGACGGCAAAAGTGTACAGATGCTCGATGCCGTGATTGCGTTGGCACATCGTGCTGTTGACGGGGTTCTGCCGCTCAAGCACGAGATTGTCTGGCGACCGACTGTGCCGCTCTCCGTCTTGCTGGAGCGTACGGGATTGGCGCCGAAAACGCTGGACGATGTTCGCTCCATGCTGGAGCGCCAGGCCGAACGGCTGGCCGGGGCAGCCGATGCCATCTAGATGAGAGGGCATGACGGCACGCCGCCTCGAAGGCCGCACTGTTGCCTGCAGGTTGTACACAAACACCTTTGCTGGTGTATACAATAAAACGCAGCAAAAACAATAGCTTAGCGAAGTCTACTGCGCTATAATGCGCTCTTAGCTCGCGCATTTTTCTAGGTTGCCGCAACGGCAGCCATCCTTTCCGACTGGTTGCGCGAGTGTTACGAAAGTCTCACTCTTCATGTCTTCGCCGTCCTCCGCAATCCTTGCGCTCGCAGACGGCAGTATCTTTCGCGGAATCTCCATTGGTGCCACCGGTTTTACCGTTGGCGAGGTGGTTTTCAACACCGCGATGACGGGGTATCAGGAAATCCTGACCGACCCTTCGTACTGCCGGCAAATCGTTACCCTTACCTACCCTCACATCGGCAATACCGGCACCAATGCCGACGATGTCGAATCCGGCGACACCCGGATGCACGCCGCCGGCCTGGTGATCAGGAACCTGCCACTGGCGGTATCGAATTTCCGCAGCCAGCAGTCGCTTTCCGCTTATCTTGGAAAAGGCAATGTCGTCGGGATCGCCGAAATCGACACCAGGCGCCTGACCCGCATCTTGCGCGAGAAAGGCGCGCAGGCAGGGTGCATCCTCGCCAGCGCGAATCCCCAACAGGGAGTGACGGCAGCCGAGGAAGCGCAAGCCTTGCGCGAGGCGCGTGCGTTTCCCGGCCTGAATGGAATGGATCTGGCCAAGGTCGTTTCGACCCGACAATCGTACCCGTGGCGGGAAACATCCTGGAATCTGGGTGCCGGCTACGGCGAGCGCGAGAAGTCGGCATGGCGTGTCGTGGCCTATGACTTCGG
This sequence comes from uncultured Burkholderiales bacterium, assembly GCA_964443245.1. GTDB lineage: Bacteria > Pseudomonadota > Gammaproteobacteria > Burkholderiales > JAEUOS01 > CANJDH01. The sequence goes on from CAYUEG010000015.1 coordinate 29,097, forward strand.
CGTCAAGCGCAACATTCTGCGCATGCTCGCCGACCGAAACTGTGAACTGACAGTCGTGCCGGCGCAGACGCCGGCGAGCGAAGTGCTGGCGCAGCGGCCGAATGGCGTGTTTCTTTCCAATGGTCCCGGTGATCCGGAACCCTGTGACTACGCCATCGAGGCAATTCGCCAGATCGTGCAATCCGGTGTACCCACATTTGGCATCTGCCTGGGACACCAACTGCTGGGCCTGGCGTCCGGTGCCAGGACTCACAAGATGAAATTCGGACACCACGGCGCGAATCATCCGGTGAAGGATCTGGAGACAGGGCAGGTGGTCATTACCAGCCAGAACCACGGTTTTGCGGTGGATCCGGCGACCCTTCCCGCTCATCTCGCGGTCACCCACGTGTCCCTCTTCGATGGCTCCGTTCAGGGATTGAAGCGCACCGACAAGCCGGCGTTCTGCTTCCAGGGACACCCCGAGGCCAGTCCCGGGCCGCATGACATCGGCTATCTGTTTGACCGCTTTGTCAATCTGATGGCGGAGAACAAGAAAAATGCCTAAACGTACCGACCTCAAATCGATCCTCATCATCGGTGCCGGACCGATCGTCATCGGCCAGGCCTGCGAATTCGACTACTCCGGCGCACAGGCGTGCAAGGCCCTCCGGGAAGAGGGCTACAAGGTCATTCTGGTCAACAGCAATCCGGCGACCATCATGACCGATCCGGCCACCGCCGATGTGATCTACATCGAACCCATCACCTGGCAGATGGTCGCCAAGATCATCGAAAAGGAGCGGCCGGATGCGCTGCTACCGACCATGGGTGGTCAAACCGCGCTCAATTGTGCGCTGGATCTGGCGCATAACGGCGTGCTCGAAAAATTCGGTGTCGAGCTGATCGGTGCGAGAGAAGAGGCCATCGACATGGCGGAGGACCGCCAGAAGTTCAAGCAGGCGATGACCCGCATTGGTCTGGAGTCGGCACGTTCCGGCGTCGCCCATTCGATGGATGAAGCCTGGAGCGTGCAGAGGAGCATCCACGAAACCGTTGGTGGGAGCGGCTTTCCGATGGTCATCCGGCCCTCGTTTACGCTCGGCGGCACCGGCGGCGGCATCGCCTGGAACGAAGAGGAATTCGAAACCATCTGCAAGCGCGGCCTCGAAGCTTCGCCAACGCGCGAGCTTCTGATCGAGGAGTCATTGCTCGGCTGGAAGGAATTCGAAATGGAGGTCGTGCGCGACCGCGCCGACAACTGCATCATCGTCTGCTCAATTGAGAATCTTGACCCGATGGGCGTGCATACCGGCGATTCCATCACGGTGGCGCCGGCGCAGACGCTGACGGACAAGGAATACCAGATCATGCGCAACGCGTCGTTCGCGGTGTTGCGCGAGATCGGTGTCGATACCGGCGGATCGAACGTGCAGTACGCGATCAATCCGGCCAATGGCCGCATGATCGTCATCGAAATGAATCCGCGGGTCTCGCGCTCTTCCGCCCTGGCGTCAAAAGCCACCGGCTTTCCGATTGCGAAGATTGCTGCCAAACTGGCCGTCGGCTACACGCTCGATGAATTGCGCAACGACATCACCGGCGGGGCCACTCCGGCTTCTTTTGAACCGGCCATAGATTACGTGGTGACGAAGGTGCCGCGCTTCGCCTTTGAGAAATTCAAGGAAGCGGATTCGCGCCTGACCACCCAGATGAAATCAGTGGGCGAGGTGATGGCGATCGGGCGGACGTTCCAGGAGAGTTTCCAGAAGGCCTTGCGTGGCCTGGAGGTCGGCGTCGACGGTCTGAACCAGAAAACCACGGATCGTGCGACGATCGAGGAAGAACTCGGCGAGCCAGGCCCGGAGCGCATCTGGTACGTGGGAGATGCGTTCGAGAACGGTTTTACGCTGGAAGAAGTGCATCACCTGACCAGGATCGATCCCTGGTTTCTTGCGCAGATCAAGGACATCGTCGATGAAGAGACGCGCCTCGATGACCTGGCGCTGCAACAGGTGGATGCGGCCGAAATGTTGCGCTTGAAGCGCAAGGGCTTCTCCGACCGGCGCCTGGCCAAGCTGTTCAAGACCGACGAAGACCAGGTGCGCCAGCATCGCTGGAAACTCAAGGTGCGCCCGGTGTACAAGCGGGTTGATACCTGTGCTGCGGAGTTTGCCACCTCGACTGCCTACATGTACTCGACCTACGAGGAAGAGTGCGAATCGGATCCGAGTGATCGGAGGAAGATCATGGTGCTGGGCGGAGGACCAAACCGGATCGGCCAGGGGATCGAGTTCGATTATTGCTGCGTGCACGCGGCTTTGGCATTGAGCGAAGACGGCTTCGAGACCATCATGGTCAACTGCAACCCCGAAACGGTCTCGACCGACTACGATACCTCGGATCGGCTCTACTTCGAGCCGCTTACCCTGGAGGATGTACTCGAGATCGTTGACAAGGAGAAACCGGTTGGCGTGATTGTGCAGTATGGCGGCCAGACGCCGCTCAAGTTGGCGAAGGCGCTCGAAGCCAACGGGGTGCCGATCATCGGCACTTCCCCCGAGTCCATCGACATTGCCGAGGATCGGGAGCGGTTCCAGAAGCTGCTGCATGAACTGAAGCTCAAACAGCCGCCCAACCGTACCGCCCGTACCGAAGCCGATGCCCTGCGCCTGGCGCAGGAGATTGGCTATCCACTGGTGGTGCGGCCGAGCTATGTGCTCGGTGGCCGCGCCATGGAAATTGTCCACGAACAGGGCGATCTGGAGCGCTACATGCGCGAGGCTGTCAAGGTTTCCCACGATTCGCCCGTGCTGCTGGATCGGTTTCTCAATGACGCGATTGAAGTCGATGTCGATTGCATCTGCGATGGCGAACGCGTGTTTATCGGCGGCATCATGGAGCACATCGAAGAGGCGGGCGTGCACTCGGGCGATTCTGCCTGCTCGCTGCCGCCCTATTCACTGTCGGAGGAATTGCAGAACGAGCTTCGGTTGCAAACCGCAGCGATGGCGCAAGCGCTCAAGGTGCGCGGCTTGATGAACGTGCAGTTTGCCGTGCGGGTCGAGGAGGGCAAGGACGTGGTCTATGTGCTGGAGGTCAACCCGCGAGCTTCCCGCACCGTGCCGTACGTATCGAAGGCCACCGGCATGCCGCTGGCGAAGATCGCGGCGCGTGTGATGGCGGGTACCTCGTTGCAGGCGCAGGGCGTCGCGACCGAAGTGCAGCCGCCGTATTACAGCGTCAAGGAAGCCGTGTTTCCCTTCACCAAGTTCCCCGGAGTGGATCCGCTGCTCGGACCGGAAATGAAGTCTACCGGCGAGGTGATGGGGGTCGGGGCGACCTTCGGCGAGGCCTTCATCAAGAGCCAGCTGGCCGCCGGTGTCAAGCTGCCAACGGTCGGTACAGTGTTCCTGTCCGTCCGTGATGCGGACAAGGTCAAGGTGGTGGAGGTGGCACGCAAGCTCTCCGCCCTCGGGTTTGGCCTGGTGGCCACCCGCGGTACCAGCGCCGTTCTGGAGCGGCACGGGATTCCCGTGCGCATGGTCAACAAGGTCAAGGAAGGACGTCCGCATATCGTTGACATGATCAAGAACCGGGAGGTGGTGCTCGTCATCAACACCACAGAGGCGCGCAAAGGGGTGATCGCCGATTCGCGCCTGATCCGCGTTTCGTCATTGCAGGCTCGGGTGCCGTACTACACCACGATTGCCGGTGCGCGCGCCGCCTGTCTCGGGCTGGAGGGCATGCGCGAGATGGTGCCATATGACCTGCAGGGCTTGCATGCTGCGCTGGTGCATTAGGCAACTTGCCGGCGGCCGGCCGCGCCGGCCCGGGCAAACACCGTAAACCTGTCCACCCTTGTTATCATTGCATCTCATGAAACCGGGCGGTGCATGTGCACCGCCCGCTTCGTTTCTCACGTATTACCGGAGTAATGTACATGGCTGCCACCGTCCCAATGACCGTGAAAGGCGCGGAAATGCTGCGCGCCGAGTTGCAGAAACTCAAGTCCGTCGAACGGCCTGCAGTGATCAACGCGATTTCCGAAGCCCGTGCGCAAGGGGATCTTTCGGAGAATGCAGACTACGATGCAGCCAAGGAAAAGCAGGGCTTCATCGAAGGGCGAATTGCTGAGATTGAAAGCAAGCTATCGATGGCGCAGATCATCGATCCGGCCTCCCTGTCGAGCGAAGACAGGGTGGTGTTTGCGGCGACGGTCGATCTGGAAGACGTCGAAACCGGTGACAAGGTGACCTACCAGATCGTCGGCGAGGACGAGGCCGATATCAAGTTTTCCAAGATCTCGATCAATTCACCGATTGCCCGTGCCTTGATCGGCAAATCCGAAGGTGACATCGCGATCGTGCGCGCACCCGGCGGTGAGCGCGAGTACGAGATCTCTGCGATCCGGTTCGTCTAGCCGTTGCGGCAATGGCCGCCGGGGTCAGGCTCTGCGCTTGCGCGCCGGCTTGGCGGCAACTGCCGGCGCAGGCGTCGCTGCCAATTGCTTCTTGGTCTTGCGCGGCCCGCTTGGGCGCCTGGGGCGTGCTGGCTTTTCGGCTTCGACGGGCAACGGGCGATACAGCACCAGCAACTTGCCGATCTGTTGCACCGGCGCGGCACCCAATTGCTCGCAAATCTGGTCGCTGGCTGCCAGGCGCGCCTCGCGGTCATCGCCGGCCACCCGAACCTTGATCAATTCGTGGCTGCGCAGGGCCAAATCGACTTCCCGCATCACACCCGGCGTCAAACCTGCATCGCCGATCAGGACAACCGGATCGAGGTGGTGTGCGCGCGCCTTGAGCGCTTTACGCTCGCCGGGTGACAAAGCGATGGATAATTCGGTAGGGGATGGTGCAGTCATCGTGACGAAGCGATTGTTTTCAAGGAAGAGAGTGTAAGCGATGGAGCGCAGGCGCAAGGGGGACGTCAAGCCGACACGCAGCGTTTCCTCCAACCGCTGGATGCACGAGCACGTCACCGATCCGTTCGTGCAGCAGGCGAAAAAACTGGGCTATCGCTCCAGAGCGGCCTTCAAGATCATCGAGATCGACGAAAAGGCGGGCCTGTTCAAGCGCGGCATGACCGTAGTGGATCTGGGTGCCGCTCCCGGCGGGTGGTCGCAGATTGCGGCACCACGTGTGGGGGCCGATGTCAGGGACAAGAAAGGGGCAGCTGGCCGTGTCATCGCGCTGGACATCCTCGAAATGCCCGGCCTTCCGGGGGTCGAGTGCGTTCAGGCCGATTTTTCGACTCAGGAAGGGCTGGAGGCGGTCGTAAAGCTCCTGCGCGAAGGAGGGCGTGCGAGCGGCAAAGTGGATCTTGTAATGTCGGACATGGCGCCCAATATCTCCGGTATCGGCATTTCAGACCAGGCGCGTGCAATGGGTTTGTGTGATCTGGCACTCGATTTCGCGCGCCAGTTTCTGGAATCGAACGGGACATTCGTGGTCAAAGCCTTTCAGGGCAGTGGATTCACCGAGTATCTGGCTGACATGCGTGCGACGTTTCGCGAGGTCAAGGCGATCAAGCCGAAGTCTTCAAGGGATCGCAGCACCGAAATGTACCTGCTCGGGCGGCACTTGAAGGCAGAGGGGTAGTCAGGGTGGGGCGCGCGGCTACGTTGTTTTGGGGAGATGCCCCGCAAGGGTGTGCCCCGGCTCCCGGCGATGGGCGTAGTTCGTTGTTTCAACAGGCAAAAGAGTACAATCAAGGGTCGTGGCGCCAAGGTCTGGACGCCCAGGAACTTAGCAGGCTAAAGGAGTTGTCTTGAACAACACGTTTGGGAAGATTGCAGTCTGGTTGGTGATCGCGATGGTGCTGTTCACCGTGTTCAAGCAGTTTGGGGGCGGCCCGGCCACCGGCGCTGCGCCAGTCAGCTATTCCGACTTTCTGGAGCAGGTGAAAGCGGGCCAGATCAAGAGCGCGCTGATAGACGACCGCCAGATCACTGCCACGACCACCGACGACAAAAAGGTACGCACCACCATTACCTATCTGGATCGCGGCCTGATCGGCGACCTGGTCAGGTATGGCGTCAAGTTTGATGTGCGCGCCGAAGAAGAGAAGCCGCTCCTGCTTTCGATCTTCATTTCCTGGTTCCCGATGCTGCTCCTGATCGGCGTGTGGATTTTCTTCATGCGTCAGATGCAAGGCGGCGGCAAAGGCGGTGCCTTCTCGTTCGGCAAGAGCAAAGCGCGCATGATCGATGAAGCAAACAATAACGTGACGTTTGCGGATGTGGCCGGTTGCGACGAGGCCAAGGAAGAAGTCGCCGAGTTCGTGGACTTCCTCAAGGACCCCTCCAAGTTCCAGAAACTGGGTGGGCGCATTCCTCGCGGTGCGCTGATGGTCGGCTCTCCTGGCACCGGCAAAACCTTGCTGGCACGTGCGATTGCCGGCGAAGCCAAGGTGCCGTTTTTCGCCATTTCCGGTTCGGACTTTGTCGAAATGTTCGTCGGGGTTGGCGCCGCGCGCGTGCGCGACATGTTCGAGAATGCCAAGAAGCATGCCCCCTGCATCATCTTCATCGACGAGATTGACGCAGTGGGTCGCCAGCGTGGTGCCGGGCTGGGTGGTGGCAATGACGAGCGTGAGCAGACCCTGAACCAGATGCTGGTGGAAATGGACGGGTTCGAGACCGGGACCGGCGTCATCGTGATCGCGGCGACCAACCGTCCGGACGTGCTGGACCCGGCCCTGTTGCGGCCGGGACGTTTCGATCGCCAGATTGTGGTGCCGCTGCCTGACATTCGGGGTCGCGAGCAGATCCTCAATGTCCACATGCGCAAGGTGCCCCTGGCGCCGGATGTGAAGGCCGAGATCCTGGCTCGTGGTACCCCTGGCATGTCGGGTGCGGATCTGGCCAACCTCGTCAATGAAGCTGCCCTGTTTGCCGCACGCCGCAACAAGCGCCTGGTGGACATGGACGACTTCGAGATGGCGAAGGACAAGATCATGATGGGCTCCGAACGGCGCACCATGGTGATGGACGACGACGAGAAGAAGAACACCGCCTACCATGAGTCCGGCCATGCGCTGATCGGCAAACTCCTGCCGAAATGCGATCCGGTTCACAAAGTGACGATCATCCCGCGTGGGCGCGCGCTCGGTGTGACCTTGAGCTTGCCGGAGCGCGACAAGTATTCGTATGACCGTGAGTTCATGCTCAACCGCATTGCCATGCTGTTTGGCGGGCGGATTGCCGAAGAAGTCTTCATGAACCAGATGACGACCGGCGCCTCGAACGATTTCGAGCGCGCCACCGCAATGGCACGCGACATGGTGACCCGCTATGGCATGAGCGACAAGCTCGGGCCGATGGTGTATGCGGAGAACGAAGGCGAAGTGTTTCTCGGGCGCTCTGTCACGCGCACCACACAGATGTCGGAAACCACCATGCAGGCGGTGGATTCCGAGATCCGTCGCATCATCGATGAGCAGTATGCCCTGGCGCGCAAACTGATCGAGGAGCATGCCGACAAGATGCACGCGATGGCCAATGCGCTGCTTGAGTGGGAAACCATCGATGCCGATCAGATCGAAGACATCATGCAGGGCAGGCCGCCACGCGCACCCAAGCCGGCGCCCATTGCCAGCGTCCCGCCTAAGGATGTGCCGCCGTCCGGGGCCGCGCCCGCAACGCCACCGGCCACGGCTGCCTGAAGGCGCTGGACCCCTCGAAAGCGCCGGACTGGCCCGCCCGTCCGGCGTTTTCTTTTTCCCGTCATGATGCTCAAGGCCGGCCCCTTCTCGCTGTCGCTGGAGCGCCCATTGATCATGGGCGTCGTCAACGTCACACCTGATTCGTTTTCGGACGGCGGGCATTTTCTCGATCGCAACAAGGCGCTGGAGCACGCGCGGCAGCTGGTCGACGAGGGGGCTGACATCCTCGATGTCGGTGGTGAATCATCGCGCCCAGGCGCGCAGCCGTTGTCGCTCAAGGAGGAGTTGGAACGCATCCTTCCGGTGATCGAAGGCTGCGTGAACATGGGGGTTCCGGTTTCGGTCGATACCTACAAGCCCGAAGTCATGCGTGTGGCCGTCAAGGCGGGCGCTTCGATGCTCAACGACATCTGGGCATTCCGGCGGGAAGGTGCCCTGAAAGCGGCTCTGGAAGCCGCTCTCCCGGCGTCAGGTCAAGGTCTTGCACTGTGCTGCATGCACATGCAGCGTGATCCGGCGACGATGCAGGATGATCCTGCCTACGACGATGTGGTGGCGGAGGTCACAGCGTTTCTGGCAGGGCGAATCCATTGCTTCGTCACGGCCGGCGTCCCACGCGAACAGCTGGTGGTCGATCCCGGCTTCGGTTTTGGCAAGACGGTCGCGCACAACCTGCGCTTGTTGCGGGAACTGCACACGCTGGTCAGTCTGGGTGTGCCGATACTGGCCGGGCTCTCGCGCAAGTCGATGATTGGCGCCGTCACTGGCCGGGAACGTCCGCAAGACCGGTTAAGCGGCAGCGTCGCCGCCGCGCTGATTGCCGCGCAGAACGGTGCGAAAATCCTGCGGGTTCACGATGTGGCGGCAACGCGCGACGCGCTTGCCGTTCTGGCAGCCGTTACGCAAGGTTCACCATGACAAGAAAGTATTTCGGCACGGATGGCATACGCGGCCGCGTCGGCAAAACCCCGATCACGCCGGATTTTGTGCTCAAGCTCGGCTATGCGGCCGGGCGTGTGCTGGTGGCGCAACACAGCGGTGCGCGCAAGGGCGAGCGGCCCGCAGTGGTCATCGGCAAGGACACCCGCGTATCCGGCTACATGCTTGAAGCGGCACTCGAGGCAGGATTTGCGGCAGCTGGTGTCGACGTGATGCTGGTCGGTCCGATGCCGACGCCCGCCGTGGCTTACCTGGCGCGGGTGCTTCGCGCTGCAGCAGGCGTGGTGATCAGCGCCTCACACAACCCCTATCAGGACAACGGCATCAAGTTCTTCTCCGGCAAGGGCTTGAAGCTGCCGGACGCGGTCGAGCTGGAAATCGAGGCTGCAATCGACCAACCCCTGGTTTGCGTGGAATCCGCCGTGGTCGGCAAGGCGCGGCGGATTGCCGATGCCGAAGGCCGCTATATCGAGTTCTGCAAGGCGACGTTCCCGTCCGAGCGCGATTTGACAGGCATGAAACTGGTGGTCGATTGCGCCCATGGCGCCGCCTACCACCTGGCGCCGCGGCTGTTCTCCGAATTGGGTGCCCAGGTGACTGCCATCGGCGTGGCGCCCAACGGTCTGAACATCAACGATGGCATCGGAGCTACCCACCCGGATGCACTCAAACAGGCGGTCAAGGCACATCAGGCCGACTTGGGCATCGCGCTGGATGGGGATGCCGATCGCCTCGTCATGGTGGATGCGGTCGGACGCAGTTACGATGGCGATGAACTGCTCTACCTGATTGTCAAGGATCGCGCCAGCCGGGGTGTGGTCGCTGGTGTCGCCGGCACGCTGATGACCAATTTTGCCTTTGAGCAAGCGATGGGGAAGATGGGCATCCCGTTCGGCCGTGCCAAGGTAGGCGACCGCTATGTCCTCGAAATGTTGCACGAGAAGGGCTGGCAGTTTGGTGGCGAGAATTCGGGCCATATTCTTTGTCTGGATTGCCACACCACCGGGGATGGACTGATCTCCGCATTGCAGGTACTGGCTGCCCTGAGTCGTTCCGGCAAGTCGCTGGCAGAGGCGGGCAGCGACCTGCAACTGTTTCCGCAGGTGCTCAAGAATGTGACGTTGACCGACAAGACATCCTGGCAGACAAACCCGGCCCTGCAAGCCGCAGTTCAGAAGGCGGAAGCCCGCCTGGCGGGACGGGGACGCGTCTTGTTGCGACCGTCCGGGACCGAGCCGTTGTTGCGGGTCATGGTGGAAGGAGATGATGCTGTGCTGGTGGAGCAGCTGGCCGGCGATATCGCTGCAGTGGCTGCCGGGTAAAGTGGCACCGCGACCCGGCTTGAAGTGACCCCGGGTGACCCAACCTGCTGGCGTAGCGCGGGATCGATTGAGTTCCCTGCCAAAGCGGCTTAGAATCCGGTCTTAATCCGACTAATTTATTCGGGAATTAAGGGCATCATGTTTGCAGCCTTGAGGGAAGACATCAACAGCGTGTTTGACCGTGACCCTGCCGCACGATCGGTATGGGAGGTCTTGACCTGTTACCCCGGTCTGCATGCGCGCACCATCCATCGCCTGGCCAACTGGTGCTGGCGCCATGGTTTCAAATGGGTGGGCCGTTTCATCTCGCACCTGGGGCGGTGGCTGACCGGGATCGAAATCCATCCCGGGGCCACCATTGGCCGGCGCTTCTTCATCGATCATGGCATGGGAGTGGTGATCGGGGAAACCGCAGAAATCGGCGACGATGTGACCCTGTATCACGGGGTGACGCTGGGCGGCACCTCCTGGAACAAGGGCAAGCGCCATCCGACCCTCAAGGATCGTGTCGTGGTCGGTGCCGGGGCCAAGGTGCTGGGGCCCATCACCATCCATGCGGATGGCAAGGTCGGCTCCAACGCGGTCGTGGTCAAGGATGTCCCGCCGGGTGCCACCGCTGTGGGTATTCCGGCGCGCATCATCGAGGGCGAGGCGGCCAACCGGCGCGAGGCACATGCTGCCAAGCTCGGCTTTTCTGCCTATGCTGTCACCGGTGGCGACGATGATCCGCTGGCGACAGCGCTCAACGGCATCCTTGATCATGGCGCCGCAACGGATCAGAAGGTGGATGTGTTGCTGGCTCGCATCGAACAACTCGAGGCAGACCTGGCAAAGCGTGCCGCCGCTGCCGCGGGCGAGGACAATGTCGTCGCCCACGCGTTCGCCGCACGGCCGAAGACAGTCGCAAACGGTTGAGTGGCAGGCTGACTGCTGCGTGCTCCGTGAATCCCACATGGTGCCGGCCGCACGGTCCGCCGCGCTGTTTGACAAGTCCATCACATCGGAGCGACGTTGACCAACCACAGTACCGCACACTACTTCCTCGAAGGCCTCGTTGAGCTCGGCATCGAGCATCTGTTCTGCAATTTCGGCACCGATCACGCTTCGTTGATCGAGGAGTTTGCCCGATGGGATCAGGCGGGGCGCGCCTATCCGAAGATCATTCGCTGCCCGCACGAGAACGTCGCCATTCACATGGCCGGTGCGTACGCCATGCTCACCGGCAAAGGGCAGGCGGTGATCGTCCATGTTGACGCCGGCACGGCGAATGCGGTGATGGGCATGCACAACTTGTGTCGCGGCCGCCTGCCGGTGCTGCTGATTGCGGGCAAGGCGCCGCACACCATCCACGGTGAACTGCCGGGCTCGCGCGACAACTACGTGCACTTTGTGCAGGACCCGTTTGACATCGGCAGCCTGGTGCGGCCTTATGTCAAGTGGGAGTACAACCTGCCTACGGGTGTGGTGGTCAAGGAAGCCTTGCGTCGCGCCCACAGCGTGATGCAGAGCGAGCCGCGCGGGCCGGTCTACATGACGTTGCCGCGTGAAGTGCTCGCTGAAACGCACGAGGAAAAGGCGGTGCGCGCATACGGGACAGACCGCTATGGCGAGGTGCTGCAGGGTGGCGTGGCACCGGATGCCGCGGCGGCAATCGCCGATGCCTTGCTTTCAGCCGAACAGCCGATTGTCATCAGCTCGTACCTTGGCCGAAAGCCTGAAGCGGTGGCGGCACTGGATGCATTGGCGCGCCAGTGCGGCATTGCGGTCTATGAATACAGTCCGGCGTTCCTGAACCTGCCGCGCAGTTCCCCCTGTTTTGCCGGGTTCGATACGGCATCGGGGCTGGCAACGGCAGACGTAGGATTGCTGCTGGATGTCGATGTGCCGTGGCTGCCCAAGTATGCGAAGGACAATCCGTCCACGCGCTGGATCCAGGTCGACAGCGATGCCCTCAAGCGGGACTTTCCCATGTGGGGATTTCCAACCCATGTGCGCCATGAAGCAGACTGCGCCGTGGTGCTGCGTCAGGTGCTGGAAAGCGTGAGGTCGCGGACCACACCGGCTTTCCAGGCCCGCGTTGCAGGGCGGATGGTCGTGCTCGAGCAGCGTCATGCCGAACGGCGCGCGGCGGCGGAACGGGCGGCGGCCACCCCTGGCGCGGTGGGGGCGGTCTCGCCTGCGCACTTCTTCGCTGTGCTCAATCGCGCATTGCGGCCGGACGACATTGTCCTCAATGAGGCCATTCGCAACGTACCGGCCGTGCTTGCGCAGCTGATGCGCGAACTCCCGCTCACCCTGATGACGGCCGCAGGCGGTGGCCTCGGCTGGAGCGGCGGCATGGCACTGGGTGCCAAGCTGGCGCGGCCCGATCAACGCGTGGTGCAGATCGTGGGTGATGGCGGCTTTCATTTTTCGACGCCATCCTCGGTGTACGCCGTGGCGCAGCAATACGGATTACCGATCTTCACCATCGTGCTCGACAACGGTGGCTGGCAGGCAGTCAAGGAAGCGACCCTGCGGGTCCACCCGGATGGCGTGGCGGCGCAGTCGAACAATTTCCAGTCGCGCCTGGAAGGCGAGGTGCGCGACTTTGCCAAGGTGGGCGAAGCATTTGGTGCCTACGGTGAAACCTTGTCGGATCCGGCCGCTGCTGCCGCAGCCATCGGACGCTGTCTGGCTGCGATGGATGGGGGCAGGGCGGCCGTGTTGGTGGTGAAACTCCAGCCCCAGTAAGTCGAAGCGATGAGCCCGTGAGGGTGGCCGGGCAGCCCTGCTAAAACGCGTAATGCAGCCGCACCGAGCCGACATTGACCGGCCCGCGGTCCCGGTTGTAGCCCGGGTTGGTGATGCGCTGCCAATCGAAGGTGATGCCGACGCCGGCCACCGGTTCCCAGCTGTAATAGGTTTCGAACACACGCTCGGTGCCGTAACTGAGACGACCATCCCCCAGAAAGAACCCCTGGCCGCCGGCCGCCAGAAAATGGCGATGATCGCTGGAGAGACCATTGATACCCAGGGCGACGCCGATGTGGTCACGCGCGCGGCCCCACCGTGCTCCCTTGATGGACGCCGCCATGAACAACGAGCGGTCAATCTCGGTAAAGGCATAGCTCTCGGTCTTGCCGTCGTGGCTGCCGCCGCGCGCGAGTACGCGCACGTCGCGACTCAGTGATTGCTCAAAGGAAATGCCCCAGCCCATCTTGGATTGCGGCCGGCGGGCGGCGTCGAGGCTTGGCGCAGCCCCGGGCGCTGCTGCGGCCAGGGCATCCTTGAAGGCGGCCATATGGGCCACGTTGCGAAACGCAAACGCTTTGACCACACCCGGCTGGCCGCCGAGCAGGTGTCGCCGTTCTACCTCCAGCTGATCGCCATAACGCTTGAAGATACGGTAGTCGAGCTTCAAGCCATTCGATTGTTTGGGTTGCAGGAAGCGGCCTCCCCGTATGGTCCAGTCGTCCCAGAACCATTCGGCGGCGGCACCCCAGGTGAAGCCGCGCGAATCGGCAGCGTAGTCGAAATGGCCGTGATTCAGTGAAGACCAGTTCATGAACTGGGTACGTCCGTCACCACTGAGGTCACTGGTACCAAACATGTCGGTAATCGAGATGTTGCCCACCGTGAGGACCAGGCGGCGCGCGTCCACGCTGCCCGCAAGCTGATTCTGGTCCGACTCGATCTGCTCACGCGCACCGCCCGCAGCACCGTTGAGCCCCACGGTATGCCGATAGAACAGGCGGGCCCGGTAGAAGCGCGGGTTGGCAGTCGCACTTTTCTGCAACTCCGCGTTGGTGAGGCCGCCCAACCCGGTGACGTTGGATAACGGGCGCCCCTGAATGCCCTCCGGGTTGAAGTACAGCTCGCCACCGCGCCAGGGCCGCCATCCCAGGTAAGCCGTGACCGTCCAGGTATAGCTCTGCTCCGGCTCGCGTGACAGGCTGTTCGCGCCCGCATAGGCAGACCGAAAGGCCGGCTTGGTTTGCCAGAGATAGGTGGTTTGGAGCCGCGCGTCATGGGTCTGTTCGGGGGTCTCCGTCTGGCCGGCGGCATTGGTGCAGATGGCCACTAGAAAAGCGCCAAGAATGGCTCCTGGAGCCATTCTCATGAGGGTTTTGGAAGGGGCGCGGCGCATGCTGAAGACGTCACTCTGCCATTGTCGCGGCGCGATGTGACAGGCTTATTTCGGCAGGCTGTTCTTGTCCAGCAGGAACACGAAATCATCCCCGGCACTGACCGTAAGCCAGGTAAACGGCAGGTGCGGAAAGGCGGATTCGAGCACGGCCCGGTTATGCCCCAATTCCACAATGAGCTTGCCGTTGCGGTTCAAATGCCTGGCGCTTTCGGCGAGGAGTGTCCGCACGAAGTCCAGCCCGTCCTTGCCGCTGGCCAGGGCCATCGTCGGCTCGTGGCGATACTCGGGCGGCAGTTTCGCCATCGATGGCGCATCCACGTAAGGCGGGTTGCTGATGATGAGGTCGTATCGCTCGCCTTCCAGTTTGGCAAAGGCATTGGAGTGGATGAGACGGACCCGTTCATCGAGTTCGTAGTCGGCCACATTGCGTTTGGCAACAGAGAGGGCGTCGCGGGAAACGTCGACTGCATCGACCGTGGCACCGGGGAACGCCAGTGCCAGCAAGATCGCCAGGCAGCCCGAGCCGGTGCACATGTCGAGTACCCGACGCACCTTGTGCGGTTCGCCCACCCATGGCGCCAGCTGCGTGCGGATCAATTCCGCGATGAATGAGCGTGGCACGATGACGCGCTCATCGACATAAAACTTGCATTCGCCGAGCCAGGCTTCGTTGGTGAGATAAGCGGACGGGATGCGCTGGCGGGCACGCTTCTCGATCAACGCCAGCACGGCATCCAGCTCGGCATGGGTCAGGCGTGCATCCAGAAAGGGTTCCAGGGTATCGAGCGGCAGATGCAGGGTATGCAGGACCAGATAGGCCGCCTCGTCATAGGCATTGTCCATGCCGTGGCCGAAAAATGCCCCCGATGCATGCAGACGCGTGACGCCATGGCGCAGCACATCGCGAATGGTCTGGAAGGGAGGGCGGGTTCTTGCCATAAAGAGGAGATGCAGGTGCGCGGTGGATGGCTCAGGTCAGGAGGCCTTCGAGCGCCTTGCGATAGATGTCCTTGAGGCGATCCACATCCGCCACCTTTACATGCTCGTTGAGTTTGTGGATGCTTTCGTTCACGGGGCCCAGTTCTGCCAGTTCGCTGCAGATATCCTTGATGAAGCGGCCGTCGGAAGTGCCGCCGGTGGTCGAAATCGCCGCGTTCACGCCGGTAACGGACTTGATGCTGTCCGACAGCACTTCCACTAGCTTGCCGCGGGGGGTGAGAAACGGATGGCCCGAGAGCGACCAGGCCAGCTCATACTGCAGGTGGTGGGTATCCAGAATGGCATGGACGCGCTGTTTCAGGCCCTCCGCGGTGGATTCGGAGGAAAAACGGAAATTGAAGTCAATCGTGACGCTGCCCGGAATCACATTGGTGGCACCAGTCCCGCCATGGATGTTGGAGACCTGCCAGGAGGTCGGCAGGAAATACGCGTTGCCCTGATCCCATTGGGTGGATGCCAGTTCAGCCAGTGCCGGCGCGAACTGCAGGATCGGATTGCGGCCCAGTTGCGGGTAGGCGATATGGCATTGCACGCCCTTGATGGTGAGCTTGCCGGAAAGCGAGCCGCGCCGGCCGTTCTTGATCATGTCACCGAGCACATCGACGGCGGTCGGTTCACCCACGATGCAAAAATCGAGGCTCTCGCTGCGTGCCTTGAGCACCTCCACCACTTTGGCGGTACCGTTGACCGACGGCCCCTCTTCATCGGAGGTGAGCAAAAAGCCGATCGAGCCCTTGTGCTGGGGATGGGCTTGCACGAACTCTTCCGTTGCTACCACCATCGCGGCCAGCGAGGTCTTCATGTCAGCCGCTCCGCGCCCGTACAACACGCCGTCGCGAATCACCGGCACAAACGGGTCGGAATGCCATTGGTCCAGCGGGCCGGTGGGCACCACATCGGTGTGGCCAGCGAACACGACGATGGGTGCGGCCCTGCCGCGGCGCGCGTAGAGGTTCTCGACCCGGTCGGCCCCGTCGCCAAAGGCCATCGGTTCCAGCGTAAAGCCGATGCGGGCCAGGCGTTCGCCGATCAATTGCTGGCAGCCACCGTCTGCCGGCGTGACCGAGTGACGGCGGATCAACGCCTGGGTGAGATCGAGGGTAGGGGAGGAGGTCATGGGCAGAGCCATATTCAGGAAAACAGGGCGGTGTACTTTTCAGGATCGAAGCCGACGGACAGTTGCGCTTGCCAGACCAGCACCGGCCGCTTGATCAGGCTGGGCTGTTCCATGATCAAGGCCATCGCGCCAGAAGCCTTGTCCACCAACGCTTTGCGGGCATCCGGCAGCGCGCGCCAGGTAGTGCCCTTGCGGTTGATCAAGGTGTCCGGGCCCAGGCGCTTGAGCCAATCCTGAGCCAGATCGGCTGGCAGGCCCTGCTTCCTGAAATCGTGGAACACGAACGGTACGTCATGCGCCTCAAGCCAGGCGCGTGCCTTCCTGACCTGGTCGCAGTTCGGAATGCCGTAAAGCCGAACAGATCCTTCCGATGCGCTCACCGCCAATTTACTTGGTGTCCTCGGTGATCAGGGTAATTTCGGTAAAGGACGCGCCGCCACTTTCTTCCACTGGCAGATCGCCGCCTTTCTTCGGCAGTTCCGGGGCAGACCCGCTGCCACCCGGGGTGGTGGCGCCGGCTTCGGTATTGTTGAGCAGCCAGATGAGGTTGGACGGTGAATCGGCGTTGGCCATCCCTTCCTCCTGCGTGATCTTGCCCTCGCGGATCATGCGGAAGAACGCCTGCTCGAAGGTTTGCGAACCGGGCGACATGGATTTGTCCATCGCGTCCTTGATCTCGCTGACTTCGCCTTTCTCGATCAGCTCGGCGATGTGGCGGGTATTGAGCATCACCTCGACGGCAGCGTAACGGCCACCGGACTTGTTGCGGATCAGGCGCTGCGAAATGATGCTCTTGAGCGCGGCCCCGAGGTCCTGCAGCAGCGCGGGGCGGTTTTCCAGCGGATAGAAGCCGATGATGCGGTTCAGGGCGTGGTAGGAATTGTTGGCGTGCAGAGTCGCCAGGCACAGATGGCCGGACTGTGCGTAGGCAATGGCAGCGGCCATGGTTTCCTTGTCGCGTACCTCGCCGATCAGGATGCAATCCGGCGCCTGACGCAGCGCGTTCTTGAGCGCAATCTTGAAATCGAGTGTATCGGTGCCGACTTCGCGCTGGTTGACGATGGACTTCTTGTTCTTGAACAGGAATTCGACCGGATCTTCCAGCGTCAGGATGTGGCCCGACTTGAGCTCGTTGCGGTAATCGAGCATCGCAGCCAGCGAGGTCGACTTGCCCGAGCCGGTCGCACCGACCATCAGGATCAGACCGCGCTTCTCCATGATGATCTCCTTGAGCACATCCGGCAGCCCGAGGGAATCGAACGAGGGAATCTCACCCGGGATGTAGCGCACCACCACGGCGGGGGTGTTTTTCTGGCGCATCGCGCTGATGCGGAAGGAGCCGATCGGCGGCATGGCAAATGCCGTGTTGAGTTCCATCGTCTCTTCAAATTCCTTGATCTGCTTTTCCGTCAGCACCTCGTACAGCAGCTTGGTGATGGTGTCGGCATCCATCACCTGCTGGTTGACCGGTACCGCCACGCCGTTGATCTTGATGTTGATCGGCGACGACACCGACATGAAGATGTCCGAAGCTTTCTTCTCGGCCATCAGCTGGAACAGGCGTTTCATTGCGGACATGGCGATTCTCCGGTGCGACAGGTAGAACGAAAGGACGGTGCAGGTCAGATCTGGCCGCGCGGCAAGCGACGCTCAGTCGCCCCGCAGCAACTCATTGATTCCGGTTTTGGCACGGGTTTGCGCGTCAACGCGCTTGACGATCACGGCGCAATACAAGTTTACCTTTCCGGTCGAATCCGGCATCGAGCCGGGCACTACCACGGAGCCGGAGGGAACGCGGCCGTACAACACCTGACCGGTGGTGCGATCAAAGATCTTGGTGCTCTGGCCGATGAATACGCCCATCGAAAGCACGGAATTCTCTTCGACGATCACGCCTTCGACCACTTCCGAACGGGCGCCGATGAAGCAATTGTCTTCAATGATGGTCGGGTTGGCCTGGATCGGCTCGAGCACCCCGCCGATGCCGACGCCTCCGGACAAATGCACGTTCTTGCCGATCTGGGCACATGAACCGACGGTGGCCCAGGTGTCGACCATGGTGCCTTCATCGACATACGCGCCAATATTCACATAGGACGGCATCAGGACCACATTCTTGGCAATGTAGGCGCCCCTGCGTGCCACGGCAGGCGGCACCACACGCACGCCGGTGGCCTTCATCTGCTCATCGGTCAGGTGCGCGAATTTGGTCTGGACCTTGTCGTAGAAGCCAAGGTCGCCGGCATGGATCGGGGCATTGTCGGCCAGGCGAAACGAGAGCAGCACCGCCTTCTTGAGCCACTGGTGTGTGACCCATTCCGCACCGACTTTTTCGGCAACGCGCACACGCCCCTTGTTGAGGTCGCTGATCACGGCGTCCACCGCGTCCTTGACTTCTTTCGGATGTTTGGCAGGCGAGAATTCGGTGCGCTTTTCCCAGGCTTCGTTGATGGTCGATTCAAGTTGCGACATGCTGACGGTCCGTTCAAAAAGAAAAATGTGTCGAAAAAAAGGGATGAAAAGAAAGGGGAAGACAACTTCAAAAGCGGGCGCAAAAGCGTGCGATGCGCTGCGCCGCTTCCACGCATTCGGCCGGCTCTGCCACCAGAGCCATGCGAATGTAACCGGTTCCCGGGTTGATGCCATCGACGGCACGCGCGAGGTAACTGCCGGGGAGAACGGTAACGGCCTCATTGGCAAGCAGTTGCCGGGCAAACTCGGTGTCCGACCCGCCCAGAATTCGGGCAGGAATCTTGGCCCAGAGGTAGAAGGCCGCATCCGGCAAGCGGACTTCCAGAGCACCTTGCAGTACGGGCAGGACAGCAGCAAACTTTTCCACGTACAGGCGGCGATTCTCCCGGACGTGCGCCTCATCGTTCCAGGCCGCCGTGCTGGCGGCCTGCACCGTCATGCTCATGGCACAGCCGTGGTAGGTCCGGTACAACAGGAAGGGCTTGATGATCGCCGGGTCACCGGCGACAAAGCCCGAGCGCATGCCGGGCACATTTGATCGCTTGGATAGGCTGGAAAACATCACCAGACGCTCCCAGCCACGGTTAAGCTTGCGGGCGGCTTCGAGTGCTCCGAGTGGCGGATGTGCCTCATCGAAATAAATCTCCGAATAGCACTCGTCCGAACCGATCACAAAGCCGTAACGGTCGGCAAGACCAAAGACCTCGCGCCAGTCCTCCAGGTTCATCACCGCGCCGGTCGGGTTGCCCGGCGAGCACACGAACAGCAGCTGGGTGTTGCGCCATACCGCCTCCGGCACCCGGCTGTAGTCACACGCGAAGTTCCGCTCCGGACTCACGGGCACAAAGTGCGCCGCCGCACCGGCCAGCAATGCGGCGCCTTCGTAGATCTGGTAGAACGGATTGGGGCTGACGACGGTGGCGCCAGGGCGGGTGGGGTCCACCACCGTTTGCGTCAGCGCGAAAAGCGCCTCGCGCGAACCGTTGACCGGCATCACGTGCGTGAGCGGATCAAGCGCAGGCAAGCCGTAGCGTCGCTCCAGCCAACCGCCAATGGCGCGGCGCAGGGACTCGGAACCCGCCGTCGCCGGATAGCCGGCAAGGCCGCCAAGGTTGCCGGTGATGGCGTCCTTGATGAATTGCGGGGTGGGGTGTTGCGGTTCGCCGATGCCCAGGCTGATGGGCTTGACGCCGGTTGCTGCAGGAATGGAGGAAAATAGCTGGCGCAGCCTTTCAAACGGGTAGGGCTGCAGCAAATCAAGACGCGGATTCATGTCCCAATTATAGAGGTGCCCCGGCCTCTGCCTGGTTTCTTCCCCTGATTCCACGATCCGGATTGCACCTCGCCATGCGACTGCCGTATGCCCCCGTTTTTGCCTTGCTGACGGCCGCGCTGATCTGGGGCCTGGTGTGGTTTCCCTATCGGGCATTGCGCGAGGCGGGGCTGGGAGCGGCCTGGGCCACGGTGTTCACCTACGGCTTCGCCTGGTTGCTGCTGGCGATTCGGTTCGGTGGTGCGGTGCGGCGGAACGGTCCGGACCGCTGGCTGATTGCCATCGCGATCGGTGCCGGAGCGGCCAACGTCGGCTTTCTGATTGCCGTCATGTATGGTCAGGTGGCACGCGTGGTGCTGCTTTTCTACCTGGCCCCGGCGTGGACCGTCGGCTTTGCCTGGTGGTTGCTTGGGGAGCGTCCGGGTCGGGTCACCTTGGGGACCACCTTGCTGGCGTTGACCGGTGCCGCCGTGATGCTGTGGAACCCTGGAGTGGGTTTGCCATGGCCTGCGGTACCGGCAGAATGGCTGGGGTTGCTGGCCGGTATTGCGTTTGCCGGGTCGAACGTGCTGGTGCCGAAAACGCGCCACGTGGAGACGGGCGTTCGCTCCTTCTACATTTTCAGCGGCAGCGTGCTCCTGGGGCTGATGGCGGCGCTATTGCTGGGGCAGCCACTGGCCGTGCCGGCGCCCGCATGGCCAATGCTGGTGCTGGTACCGCTGGTCGGCGTGACGATGCTGCTGTGCAACTGGATCGTGCAGTTCGGCCTGACGCAGACACCTGCCAATCAGGCCATCGTGATCTACCTTTCGGAACTGGTGTTTGCGGCGGCCAGCGGTTGGCTTCTGGCAGGCGAGGCACTCGGCTGGAAGGAAGCCGCTGGGGGGGCGCTGGTGATCATCGCGAGCCTGTTGTCCGCCTGGGCAGCCACGCCCAAGCCCGGTGGCCCGGCAACTCCCTGACGCCTGAAAGCAAAACCCGCCATGCAGGCGGGCTTGTTTGAAACTGAGGGTTGAAACATAAATTTTGGTCGGCGTGAAAGGATTCGAACCTTCGACCCCTTGCACCCCATGCAAGTGCGCTACCAGGCTGCGCCACACGCCGAGGGAGCGAAGTATAACAGCGGCGGAAATCTTTGGCGCTGTTACTGCTCGCCGCTGTTACTGCTCGCTGATGGTGGTGCGACTTTTGGCTGCCTTGCGCAGCTTCTTGTACAGATCCGGGTGGTCGGTCTTGAGGTAGTCCAGGATTTCGAAATCTTCGCGCTTGACACGCGAAAGATCGATCCGCTCGACGTGAACCAGGCGAAGCAGCTCGCGCACCGGCTTGGGCATGTCACGGCCGCTTTCATAGCGGGAGCCGCCGGATTGGGTTACACCGATCTGGGTCCAGAATTCGTCCTGATTCAGGCCCAGCTTGAGTCTGATTTCGCGCGGGTCAAACCGCTCAAACAATCCCATGCTTTTTCCCTGTTTTTGCTCTGATCGTTGTCCAAATGACAATGCCCCGGATGATCGCATGGAAATCGGCCGGTCGGCATGCCGTTTTGCGATGTTTAACAAATTTGCAGCGTGCTTTATTCCACCCGCGCACCATTCGAACGGTCATCCTGCGGGATGGCTTAACAGCGGTGCTGCAATGCGATAAAATAATGGGCTTTTCGCACCGAATCCGTGCTGCCGGCCGCCTGGCCGAAAGCGCGATTCCCTCTCTGGCGTTCAACACATCATGGCATTGATTGTCCATAAATACGGCGGCACTTCGGTTGGCAGCACCGAACGCATCAGGAATGTGGCGCGTCGCGTGGCCAAGTGGCACGCAGCGGGGCACCAGCTGGTGGTGGTTCCCTCAGCCATGTCCGGTGAAACCAATCGTCTGATCGGCCTGGCCAAGGAAATCACCCCGAATCCGGACCCGCGTGAGCTTGATGTCATCGCCTCTACCGGTGAGCAGGTCACCATCGGCTTGTTGGCGATGGCATTGCAGGCCGAGGGGCTCAAGGCCAAGAGCTATACCGGTGCCCAGGTGCGCGTCACCACAGATAGCGCCTTTACCAAGGCGCGCATCATGAACATTGACGACAAGGCGATTCGCGCTGACCTCGCCAAAGGCTGTGTGGTCGTGGTGGCCGGATTCCAGGGCATGGATGAAATGGGCAACATCACTACCCTGGGGCGGGGCGGTTCGGATACCTCGGCGGTGGCGCTGGCGGCGGCACTCAAGGCCGACGAGTGCCTCATCTATACCGACGTGGATGGCGTCTATACCACCGACCCGCGTATCGTCGAAGACGCGCGCCGCCTCAAGAGTGTCACCTTTGAAGAAATGCTGGAAATGGCCAGCCTGGGTTCCAAAGTACTGCAGATACGCTCGGTGGAGTTTGCCGGCAAGTACAAGGTGCCGCTGCGCGTGCTCTCCAGCCTGACCGACCCCATGATGCCGCTGGACGTCGAAGCCAAGTCCGGCACCCTGATTACGTTTGAGGAAGACCAGAAAATGGAACAAGCAGTCATCTCCGGCATCGCGTTCAATCGTGACGAAGCCAAAATCACCATCCAGGGTGTGCCGGATCGCCCCGGCATTGCGTACCAGATCCTCGGGCCCGTGGGGGATGCCAACATCGATGTGGACATGATCATCCAGAACGCCAGCGTCAACGGCCTCACTGATTTCTCGTTCACGGTGCATCGCAACGAATACACCAAGGCGCTGGATGTGCTCAATGCCAAGGTGAAGGGGGCGATCAAGGCAGCCGACATCAAGGGCGATGACAAGGTGGCCAAGGTATCGATGGTCGGTGTCGGCATGCGCACTCACGCCGGCATTGCCAGCCAGATGTTCCGCACCCTGTCGGAAGAGGGCATCAACATCCAGATGATCTCGACCTCCGAGATCAAGATTTCAGTCGTGATTGACGACAAGTACATGGAACTGGCCGTGCGCGCGCTGCACAAGGCGTTTGGACTCGACCAGGCCAGTTGAGCAGCTAGCCTATAATCGAAGCAGCCTGCAGTTGAATTCCGGAGACGTGGATGAGTGGCTGAAATCGGCGCCCTGCTAAGGCGTTATACGGTTAATCACCGTATCGAGGGTTCGAATCCCTCCGTCTCCGCCAAATAAGAAGCCCCGCACTTGCGGGG
The DNA here is from genome assembly GCA_964443245.1 of uncultured Burkholderiales bacterium. Classification (GTDB taxonomy): domain Bacteria; phylum Pseudomonadota; class Gammaproteobacteria; order Burkholderiales; family JAEUOS01; genus CANJDH01. Next base: position 52,135 of record CAYUEG010000015.1, read on the forward strand.
CTTTTTGTTGCATGGTGGATCGACCGCGAAGCGGTTAGCGGCCAGGAAACTTCACGCAACCGCAGCTTCCGTCAGGGGCGTATCGCACTTCGGATCCGGCAGCGCTGTGTCGTAGAG
>CAYUEG010000016.1:0-29346 GCA_964443245.1 uncultured Burkholderiales bacterium
TTACCGGCGGCAACGTCGCCACCAACAGCACACTCACCACCATCAACGGACCAGTCAGTTTTGGCGGACCGGTGATTCTCAACAACATCACCACGATCAATGCTGGCACTGGCAGCGTGACGTTCAACGACACGCTGGACGGTGCGGACGAACTCAACATCACTGGCGGTGCGGTCAACTTCGCAGGTGGCCCGGTGGGTGGAACCTTCGCTGTCGACATTCTCAATGTCAGCGCCAGCGGCGCAATCACTGTTGCCCATCCACTGACCATCAGCTCCACGCTCAACCTCACTGGCAGCTCGATTGCGCTGAACGGCGGCTCCATCAACGGCGCAGTCAACAGCTTGTCAGGGCCAGTCGCCCTCGGCGCGGCCACCACAATCACCGGTACCGGAACCAGCATCAACGGCCCCGTCAGCGGCCCGCACGCCTTCACGGTTACCGGCCCGGTTTCCCTCGCAGGCAATGTCACCACCACGGGTGCCGCGCAGAGCTATGGCGCCATCACCCTGGCGGGCAACACTGCCCTGACTGGTTCGAGCCTCACCTACAGCGGTATCACCGGGGCCGGCAATGCCTTGACGCTCAGCGCGGCAGGCGGTGTCGCCATCAATGGTGCGACGGTCACCGGCCTTTCCAGCTTGACCGTGGGTACGGGCACCCCGACGACCTTGACGGGCAGCCTCACCACCACCGGCGCCCAGGATTACCAAAGCCCGGTCACCCTGGCCGGCAACACCACGCTGGCAAGTGGTGCCGGCAATGTCACCTTCAACGGCACGGTGGACGCCACTGCTGCCGGAGCGCAAGGCCTGACGGTCAACTCTTCTGGTGCCACGAGCTTTAACGGTGCCGTAGGCGGCACCAACGCGCTGGCCAGCCTGACGACTGATGCGCCCGGCACGGCAGTTATTGGCGGCGGCTTGCTCAAGGCAACCGGGGCGATTTCCATCGGCGAACTGGCCAGCATCACCGCGCCGCTCAACGTATCGGCCAATGGCGTCACCATGGCCCCTGGCGGTACCGGGGCGCTGACGATCAATTCTGCCGGGCCAGTGGCATTTTCCGGCGGCAATACGGCCGCCGCGGTCAATGTCACCGCAGCCGGCGCCATCACCCAATCCGGCGCCCTGATCGCCACCGGGCCGCTCAACCTCACTTCCACCGGGGGTGCCGTCACACTGGGCGACACCGGCAACAACTTCGGCAACGTCAGCGCAACGGCGGGCGGCGGCAATGTCACCCTGGGCGATAGCGATGGCCTGACCCTGGTGAACGTCAGCGCCTCGGGTGGCACGCTCAACGTGACATCGTTCGGCGCGGTCGGCCAGGTGGGTGATCTGACGATGGGTTCGATCAACGTCACCGGCAACGGCGTGCTGCTCAACAACGCCGGCAACACCTTCTCGAACGCGGTCCTGCGCGGTGGTACCGCACAGATCGGCGTCACGACCGCTTCCGCGCTCACGCTGAGCGGTGCTACCACCGCCACCGGCATCAGCGTCAACGCCAGCGGGTTCACCAACACCGGCACGATTGACGCTGGCGGCAGCGCGGCGGCGATCAATGCGCGCACCGGCAATCTCACGACCGGCACCATCAGCAATGCCTCCACCATGCTGCTGGTGGCCGATGCGATGAACGTCAATGGGGCGATCGGTGCAACCTCCACCACCATCAATGCCTTCTCCGGCAGCACGCCCGTTACCCTGGGGGCGGGCAGTTCGGGCCTGGGCTTGTCGAATGCGGAGATCGGCAACATCGCCGGCGCGCTGACCATCAGTGGCAACAACGTGACCGTTGATGGCAACGTTTCTGCCACCAACACCAGCTTCTCGGTTTCTTCGAGCACGTTGACGGTGAATAACGACCTCGTCAACAGCGGTGGCATGAGCCTCTCCGCCGGCACCATTGCGGTCAATGGCGCTACGGTGCAAGGCACGTCGGCAACGCTGAACAGCAATGCCATTTCCCTCACCGGCACCGCCGGCGGGCCGGCTGCGGTGGTCGCCACGACGGGAAATATTTCCCTCACCGCACCCAGTATCGCGTTCGCAGCAGGTGGCGGCAACGGCGCCTATGTGTCCGCACCCAACGGCAGCGGCGCACTGACTGCCAATTCCTGCGTTGGCTGCGCCACCCTGGCCACCAACCCCACCGTGACGGACGTCGGCGGCTTTGCGGCCCTCGGCCTGGCGGTCACCGGATTTACGCCACCTGCCAGCACGGTGGTCGACCTCACCAGCACAATCAATCAGGCGACGGCGGCCAACAACGTTGCTTCGGGTGGATCAAGCAGTAGCGGCAGCGGAGGGACGTCCACCAGTTCCACTTCGGGCACCGGAAGCGTTGTCACCCCGGTTGTCGGTGGCACCACGACTGGCACTACGGGTAGCACCCTCCCGACCGGTTCAACCGGCGGGACGGGAACCGCATCGGACAGCTTTGCCAGTGCGGTAACCGGAACCCCTCCGCCGACGGGTGGCACTACGGGTGGCACTACGGGTGGCACCACGGGCGGCACAACGGGTGGCACAACGGGAGGTCAGAACACGGACGACGGCGACGGCACACAAACCTCCGGAGCACAGCCCAAGCCGAAGCCGAGTCCACAAGAGCCCGCGAACAAACCGGCCAGCAAACCCGAACCGAAAAAGGTGTTGTCATGCTCCGCCTGATCAAACCGATGCGCGTGAAGCCATGGCGGTTGCCGGCAACCTCCTCGCTGCTCGCCGCATGTGCACTGATGGCAGCGCTGCCGCCTGTCGCACTTTCTCAGCAAGGTGCCGCGCCGACAACGGCTCCCGCCGCCGCACCGACCTCAGCCCCGGCGCCCGCACCGTCGGCTCCACCGGCACCGGCTGCACCCGCATCTTCCGGTGTGGGCCAGGTGACGCATCTTTCGGGGACACTGGTGGGTCGACTGGAGGGCCAGACACAGCCGCGTATTCTGGCCAACCGCTCTTCGATTTCCCCCGGCGAGACGCTGGCCACGCAGGGCGATACCTACGCCCGCGTGAAGTTCAATGACGGCACCGAAGTGGTGTTGCGCCCCAACACGCAGTTCAAGATCGAGTCGTATTCCTACGACGAGAAGGAGCCATCGAAGGACAGCATGATCTTCGGTCTGATCAAGGGTGGCTTGCGCTCAGTGTCAGGGCTGATCTCCAAACGCAGCCGCGACAAGATCTCCTACACCACCGCCACCGCGACGGTGGGCATTCGCGGTACCCATTTCGGCATGCTGTTTTGCTCGGCGGATTGCGCCGGTGTACCCACCGTCACCGGGCAGATGCCTGCAGATGGGTTGCATGTGGACGTGGCATCCGGGCAGGTGGTGGTATCGAATCAGGCGGGGAGCCAGATCATCAACCCCGGGCAATTCGGCTACGTGCCAAGCAACACCGCACCGCCGGCTATCGTGCCGCCGGCAAGTGGCGTGCGCGTGACCATGCCTGCCGTCATTGCCAGCAACAACGGTACCGGCCGCACCATTGGCAACGCCCGGGCCGGCCAGGATGAATGCCGTCCCTGACGGCGCCGCCGAGTGCAATAGGGCTGAAACCCGCTCCCACCAACGGTTTCCGGGCTTTCAAGTCTCAGGATGAGGGCCAGGCCGCGCGAATCGCTGCAATACCATGGGCGCCGTGCTGCCACGCATCCGGATAGACGTCTGCAGCACTGAGGCCGCCGATCCCGTACACCGGGATCGCGGCGTCTGCGGCGATGCTGGCGAACCCTGCCCATCCCAGTGTTGCTCCGCCAGGATGCGTCGCCGTTGGCTTGACACTGCCCAATACCGCGAAATCGCAACCCAGGGCTGTCGCCTGATCAAGCTCGGCGCGCGAGTGGATCGATGCCCCGACCAGATCGAGTGCAGGGCGCTGTGCCAGCTTGCCAAGCTGAGCGGACTTCAGTTGCACGCCATCGGCACCCACCGCATGAGCGAGATCCTCATCGCCGTTGATCAGCACCCGCGCACCGGCTGCGTGGCAGCGCCTCACCACATCCAAGGCGAATGCCCTCAGCTCATCTATGCCCATGCCTGGCTCGCGCACCTGCACCAGCCGCAAACCGTTGGTGAGTGCGGCTTCCAGCCTTGGCATGAAAGCGCTGATGCCGATCGCCTGCGCCTGTGTGACGCCGAGCACGGTCGGCAAACCCACCGCCTTGAGAATCGGCCCGTTGGCCGGCAGCATCGGGCTGACGGACTCCTTGCCGGCCACCTGAAAGGCAAATGCCTGCCCTTCCATGCCATGGAGCGTCCCCTGCCACTCGCGCGTGCGGAAAAAATGCAGGCGCACCGAAGCGTGTTCGTACACGTGGGTTCGGGTGAGCCACGGCTCGGCCCGCAAGACCTCGATGCCCAGCTCTTCGCGAATCTCGCGCTTGACGGCCGCATCCAATGATTCGCCCGGCTCGACCTTGCCACCGGGAAACTCCCAGTAGCCGGCGTAGGCCTTGCCTGCAGGGCGTTGCGCCAGCAGATACTCACCGCGCGCGTTGTAGATGACGACGGCAACAACGTCCGTCCACGCCATGCGCGCTACTTCTTCCGTGCTGCCGTTTTGGCGGGCTTGCCTGCCGATGCGGCACTGCTGGCGTTTAATGCCTTGCCGAGCTTTCCAGCGTGGTCGCGTGCGAACTGCCAGGCCACGCGGCCGGAGCGCGAGCCGCGCTCGATGGTCCAGGTCAGCGCATCCGGCCGGGCAGCCGCGATCTCCTTTGGATTGCAACCGAATGCCGCCAGCCAGTGATCGACAATCGACATGTATTCATCCTGATCAAACGGGTAGAACGAGAGCCACAGGCCAAAGCGCTCCGAGAGGGAAATCTTTTCCTCAGCCGATTCACCCGGGTGAATTTCCTCCCCGACATGCTTGTATTCGAGGTTCTCATGCATGTACTCGGGCAGCAGGTGGCGGCGGTTCGAGGTGGCGTAGATCAGGGTGTTGTCGGAAGAGGCATTGACCGAGCCATCGAGCGCCACCTTGAGCGATTTGTAGCTGGCATCGCCTTCGTCGAAAGAGAGGTCATCGCAGAAGATGATGAAGCGCTCGGCACGCGCCTCGATCAGGTCGGTGATTTCCGCCAGATCGACCAGATCGGATTTATCGACTTCGATCAGGCGCAGGCCCTTCGTGGCGTATTTGTTGAGGATGGCCTTGATCAGCGAGCTCTTGCCGGTGCCGCGCGCACCGGTGAGGAGAACATTGTTGGCCGGCACGCCCTCGACAAACTGCCTGGTGTTGCGGTCGATGGTCTGCCGCTGACGCTCGATGCCCTGCAGGTTCGACAGACGGATGTTGGACACCCGCGGGATCGGCTGCAGCCAGCCGCGGCCGTTGACCTTGCGCCAGCGAAAGGCGATGGCGCCATCCCAGTCGATCACTTTTGGCGGGGGCGGCAGGACCGCTTCAAGGCGATCGATCAGTTCGTTGGCGCGCCCGACAAGCTGCGCGAGTTGGTCAATGTCTTTCATCTTTTGGCTGCTGCGTTAGCTTCTGTAGTCGGCGTTGATGGAAACGTAGTCGTGCGAAAGATCGCAGGTCCAGAGGGTGCGTGCGGCATCACCGCGATGCAGGAGCACGCGCACGGTGATCTCGCTTTGCTTCATGACGCGCTGGCCATCCTCTTCGCGGTAGGCCGGATGGCGCCCGCCTTTCTCGGCCACCAGCACGTCGTCCAGGTACAAGTCGATCAGGCTTTGATCAAGATCGTCGATACCGGCATAGCCAACCGCCGCCAGAATCCGTCCGAGGTTCGGGTCGGATGCGAAAAAGGCGGTCTTGACCAGTGGCGAATGGCCGATGGCATAGCCGACCTTGCGACACTCTTCCTCGTCGCGCCCGCCTTCCACCTTGATGGTAATGAACTTGGTGGCGCCCTCCCCGTCGCGCACGATGGCTTGCGCCAGTTCGATCGCCAGCGCGTTGAGGGCGGCGGCGAACGCCTTGCCTTCCGGCGTATGCAACCCGGTAATCGCCGGCGCATCGGCCTGGCCGGTGGCCATGACGATGAAGGAATCGTTGGTCGAGGTATCGCCATCCACGGTGATGGAGTTGAAGGACGCATCGGCTGCTCGCTTCGTCATGGCGTCGAGCACATGGCGCGAGATGCGCGCGTCGGTAGCAACAAAGCCCAGCATCGTGGCCATGTTGGGCTTGATCATGCCGGCACCCTTGGCAATGCCGGTCAGGGTGACCGTCTTGCCGCCCAGCGATACGGTGCGCGAAGCCGCCTTGGGCTGGGTGTCGGTGGTCATGATGGCCTGGGCGGCGTCCAGCCAGTGATGCTTGCCCAGCGCCTTGACCGCATGCGGTACGCCAGCGAGCAGCCGATCCATCGGCAGTTGTTCCATGATCACGCCGGTCGAGAATGGCAGCACCTGCGCGGCATCGACGCCCAGTTCGGCAGCCACTGCAGCACAGGTGGCATTGGCATTGGCAAGCCCGGTATCACCGGTGCCGGCATTGGCGTTGCCGGTGTTGATCACCAGGGCGCGAATACCCTGGGCCGAATCCGCCACCTTGGCCAGATGCGATCGGCACAAAAGAACCGGCGCGGCACAAAAGCGGTTTTTGGTGAACACGCCTGCCACTTCGGCGCCCGGCGCCAGGCGCAGTACCAGTAGGTCTTTACGATCCTTCTTGCGAATACCTGCTTCGGTGACACCGATGTCGACACCGCGCACGGCGTGCAGGGCTGCCGCCTCCGGCATGGGAAGGTTGACCGGCATGCGAATCTCTCCAGTGCAGTGATAGTTCCAGGAAGGCGCCAACGGCGGCGATGGTGCCCTTAGGTCAATTTGCCGTGGCAGGCCTTGTACTTCTTGCCGGAGCCGCAAGGACAAGGATCGTTACGGCCGATCTTCTTGCCAAAGCGTTTGAAGGGCGCCAAAGCCTCGGGTGCCTCTTCCTCCTCTTCCGCGCCAGCCACCGCGTGCTGAAGCCGCATGCGCGCCTCCAGTTCCTCGGCCTCGCGCCGCGCCTGCGCTTCTGCGGCTTCCACCTCTTCACGGGAGCGCACGCGGACGGTCATCAGCGTTTTGGTGACTTCATATTTGACTGTCTCGAGGAAAGCCTGGAACAGCTCGAAGGCCTCGCGCTTGTACTCCTGCTTCGGATTCTTCTGTGCATAACCGCGCAAATGGATGCCCTGACGAAGCTGGTCCAGGGCGGCCAGGTGTTCACGCCAGTGATGATCAATGGCCTGCAGCAACACCGAACGCTCGAACGGTACCCAGTTCTCGCGGCCAATTTCGGCCTGCTTGGCCACGTAGGCTTCGGTCGCCACCTGATTGACGCGCTCGACGATACCCTCGTCGTTGAGGGTCTGGTCGGCCTTCACCCATTGGTGGACCGGTGCATCCAGACCCCATTCGTCGCGCAGCACGGCTTCCAGGTTGCCCAGATCCCACTGTTCCTCGACGCTTTCCGGCGGCACGCTCGCATGGACGATCTGGGTAAACACGCCGATCCGCAGCGAATCGATGGTCTCGCCGATGTCGGTTGCATCGAGCACTTCATTGCGCTGCTGGTACACCACCTTGCGCTGGTCGTTGGCAACGTCGTCGTACTCGAGCAACTGCTTGCGCATGTCAAAGTTGCGCGCCTCGACCTTGCGCTGCGCCGATTCGATCGACCGGCTCACGATGCCGGCTTCAATCGCCTCGCCATCGGGCATGTTGAGGCGGTCCATGATGGCCTTGACGCGATCACCGGCAAATATGCGCAGCAACGAATCTTCCAGCGAGAGGTAGAAGCGGGAGGAACCCGGATCGCCCTGGCGTCCGGAACGGCCGCGCAGCTGGTTGTCCACACGCCGCGATTCATGCCGCTCGGTACCGATGATGTGCAGGCCGCCGGCGGCGATCACCGCGTCATGCAGCGACTGCCACTCCGACTTGAGCTTGCTGATGCGGCTGTCCTTGTCTGCCTGGGAGAGGTTCTCGGTCGATGCCACCATGTCGACCTGCTTCTCGACGTTGCCACCCAGCACGATGTCGGTACCGCGGCCGGCCATGTTGGTTGCAATCGTGATGGCCTTGGGACGACCCGCCTGGGCAACGATCTCGGCTTCGCGCGCGTGCTGCTTGGCATTGAGTACCTGGTGCGGCAGCTTTTCCTTTTCAAGAAGCGACGACAGCAGCTCGGAATTCTCGATTGAGGTGGTGCCCACCAGCACCGGCTGGCCACGCTCGTAGCAATCGCGGATGTCGGCAATGATCGCGTTGTGCTTTTCGCGCGCCGTGCGGTAGACCTGGTCCAGACGGTCCTTGCGCACCATCGGCTGGTTGGTCGGGATGATCACGGTCTCGAGGTTGTAGATCTCCTGAAACTCGTAAGCCTCGGTATCAGCCGTGCCGGTCATGCCGGCGAGCTTGCCGTACATGCGGAAATAGTTCTGGAAGGTAATCGAGGCCAGCGTCTGGTTTTCGGCCTGGATCGGTACGCCCTCCTTGGCTTCCACCGCCTGGTGCAAGCCATCGGACCAGCGCCTGCCACTCATCAGCCGGCCGGTGAACTCGTCGACGATCACCACTTCGCCATCCTGCACCACGTAATGCTGGTCACGGTGATACAGGTAGCGGGCGCGCAGCGCTGCGTACAGGTGGTGCATCAGGCTGATGTTCTGCGCCTCGTACAGGCTGCCGCCTTCGGGCAGCAGCTTCAGGCGTGCCAGGATTTCCTCGGCGTGCTCGAAGCCCTTTTCGCCCAGATGCACCTGATGGCCTTTTTCGTCCACCCAGAAATCACCCGGCGGTTCCGGCTCATCGGTTTTGGGCTCGCTCGCCATGCGGGTCAGGAGCGGGGTGACCTCATTCATCCGATAGTAAAGCTCGGTATGGTCGTCGGCCTGACCGGAGATGATCAGCGGTGTGCGCGCCTCATCGATCAGGATCGAATCGACCTCGTCCACGATGGCATAGTTGAGGACCCGCTGGCGCCGGCCATCACGCTCGTGCTCCAGGTTGTCACGCAGGTAATCGAACCCGAACTCGTTGTTGGTGCCGTAGGTAATGTCGCAGGCGTAGGCGGCTTGTTTGGCCGCCGATTCCATGTCCGGCAGGTTCATGCCGGTGGTCATGCCGAGGAACGAATAGAGCTTGCCCATCCATTCGGCGTCGCGCCGGGCGAGGTAGTCGTTGACCGTGACCACATGCACCCCTTTGCCGGCCAGCGCGTTGAGGTACACCGGCAAGGTCGCCATCAGCGTCTTGCCCTCGCCAGTGCGCATCTCGGCGATCTTGCCCTGGTGCAACGCCATGCCACCGACCAGTTGCACATCGAAATGGCGCATGCCCAAGGCCCGCTGACCGGCTTCCCGGACGACCGCAAACGCCTCCGGCAACAGATCATCCAGCGTCGCGCCGCCAGCCAGGCGCGTGCGGAACTCCTCCGTCTTGCCGCGCAAGGCTTCATCGGAGAGCGCCTTGATCTGCCCTTCGAGGGCATTGATGGCGATGACGTTGCGCTGGTATTGCTTCAACAGCCGGTCATTGCGGCTGCCAAATATCTTCTTGAGTAGTCCGGTGACCATGGAGGACGCTGCCTGCTGCGCTGAAGGTGGGTAAGTGGGGACGCAAGCGGGCAACTTCCAGCGGCCTGACATCACAGCGACAGGCAACGCCCAATTCGTTGCGAGCCTGTTGACAGCCCGACGCTATGCGCCCGCGAAAGCTGGAAATTTTAGCATGTGGGGGGAGACCTTCCCCCCACATGCTGGCCTTAGGGATTGGCCGGTAAGCCAGCCGCTGGCGCCTGTACGGGGGCAGGTGGCGCATCCCGATAAATCGGCGTTACCGTCATCCGGATGCCGGATTCCGAGCGGGACGGCGCAACCCCGGGCGTTGCCGCGGTGGGCGCCGCAGCCTTGGCCACCTTGACCGGCTTGGCTGCTGCCGGCGCCGGGGGGGGAGCAAGCGTCTTTTCCATCCTGGTTTCGGCCGGCTTCGCAGCCATTACCGGTTTGCCATCCGGCACCTTGTGATCCGCCCCCTTCGCCTCGGCGGCCTTGAGTTCTGCCTGGACCTCCTCCGGCTTGGTTGCGGCCACCAGAAAGCGCGCCGGGTTCTGCGCAATACCCTTGAAGCGCACCTCAAAATGCAGGTGAGGTCCGGTCGATCTGCCGCTCGAACCCACTGCGGCGATCTTTTGCCCGCGCTTGACCAGGTCGCCCGGCTTGACGTAGACCGCCGAGGCGTGCGCGTAGCGGGTCACGATGTCCCCGCCATGGTCGATTTCGATCATCTGGCCGAACTGGTGATGCCACTCGGAGGCCAGCACGACGCCACCGGCAGCCGCATAGATCGGCGTACCGGTCTGTGCGATGAAGTCAATCCCTTCATGGAGCGCCTGCTGCCCGGAAATCGGGTCAATGCGCATGCCAAAGCCGGAGGCGTTGAAGTCGGCGTTCACCGGCAATACGGTCGGCAGGCGCTTGGCTTTCAGGCGGGCGTTGAACAACTCTGCCTCCACGACGTTGAACAGGTCCACGCGATTCTCGACGCCGCGCGACAGCTTTTCAAGTTCACGTGAGAACTCGTCCATGGTGAAGGTACGCATGCCCGGAAGCAGTGCACCACCACGTCCGGGGATCTCGGTCGAACGGAACTCGCCCGGTTTCAATCCCGCCAGCCCGGATACACGCTCGCCCAACGCATCCAGCCGAGTGAGTTGTGCCTGCATCTCCCCCAGCTTGACGGCCATGGCATTGAGGTTCTGGCGCATGAACTCGCCGTTCTTGCCGCTTTCTTCTGCCTTGAGATGGCCGACCATGCTCTGCAGGACCGGCAGGCGTACCTCGGCGGCGTAGCGAAACGTCAGGTAATACAGTCCGATGGCGCCAATGATGATGGCGGCCAGTACTGCAGCCACGGCAAGCACCACATGGCGCGAACCGAGCGTCAGGGAGCGCGGTGTTGCCAGTCTGTGCGTAAAAACAATAATATGCATGTTCTCGTCCTTCCCACCGCTTGCCGCCGTTCGCTCAGTGCGTTTGAGGCGGCCTACCTGTGAAGCACAAACATTTCGATCCGGACACCTATCTGGCCAGTGCCTTTGCGCACCGCAGCGAAGAGCTGTCTTCCCTGGCGGGTCAGGCCGCCAAGCTGATCGAATTGCGCAAAATATTCCGGGACTGCCTGCCACCCGGATTGGCTGAATCTTGCGAACTGGCAAACATTCGCCAGGATGCGGCCATCGTTCACGCGACCAACAGTTCAAGTGCCGCGAAAGTCAGACAGCTCAGCCCGCGTATTACCGAACGATTTCAACAAAAGGGCTGGCAGATTACCGCAATGAAAATCGTAGTGCAAGCAGCGTGAAACCATTGCTGCACAACGATTTTAAGAAAAACCACCGTGAAACACGCTCTGATGCTGGCGCAAAAATTTATGACGTAGGCATAAATTGTGTAAGCGTGCGCTTACACAATTACCTATAGCAGCACCAGGCGCTCAAACAACAGGACCGCGAAGAAGAGTACGCCCAACCCCAGCGCCACACCGACGATGCGCTTGGCTGCCACCCAGAATACCGGGTTGCGGGTAATCAGGAACAGCGCCACCGCAACACAGGCAGCCAATCCTGAGAGTAAAAACAGCCAGCGGGCGATCAACATGGGAGAGCCCAGGCACAGCGCGGCGTATGGAAGGGTACCCGGAAGCCGCGCAGGCGGCACCCCCAACGCATCACCAGGCGGTGCCCAGCGCAAGTGCGGGGCGCAGATAGGCAGGCGCCGCGGCCTCGTCAGCAAACGAAAACAGTTCCCACGCCTGCGTGTCAGCGAGCAGCGCACGTACCAGGCGGTTATTGAGGGCGTGCCCGGATTTGTGCGCCGTATAGGCTCCCAAAAGGGGATGTCCTGCCAGGTAGAGGTCACCGATGGCGTCCAGCATCTTGTGTTTGACGAACTCGTCCGCATAACGCAGACCATCTGCATTCAACACACGGAACTCGTCCATCACGATCGCATTGTCCAGGCTGCCGCCAAGCGCCAGGCCGTTGGCGCGCAAGGTTTCGACGTCGCGGGTAAACCCGAAGGTCCGGGCACGCGCAATTTCCTTGGCGTAGGCAGCGTCGGCAAAATCGAACTCGGACCGCTGCCCGGTCTTGTCGACCGCCGGATGCGAAAAATCGATCGAAAACGCCAGTTTGAAACCCAGGTGGGGTTCGATGCGTGCCCATTTGGCCGTACTGCCCTCGCCCTCCCGCACTTCCACAGCCTTGCGAACGCGGATAAACCGCCGCGGTACAGGCTGTGAAGCCAATCCGGCGGACTGGATGAGATAAACGAACGAAGCCGCACTGCCATCGAGGATCGGAATTTCAGGCGCCGAAACATCCACATAGGCGTTATCCACGCCAAGCCCGCACAACGCAGACATCAGGTGTTCTACAGTGGAAACACGAATCTCCCCGACCGGTGAGTCTGCGATCAGGCAGGACGACATGCGCGTGTCGCGCACGGCATCGGCAGTCGCGGGGATATCTGCTGCACCTTCTACATCCGTGCGCCGAAACACGATACCCGTGTCCGGCGGGGCCGGACGCAGACCCAAGCGCACCTTCTCACCCGTGTGTAACCCCACACCGGTGGTGGTAACGCCCGATTTCAATGTGCACTGCGCAATCATCCCCGGAATTTTACCACCCCGAGCCACTTAAACGCCGCAATTCAATGGCTTAGCAACACTGTTCGTTGCGCACGCCAGACCCGGACGGCCAACACCAGGACGCCCAGCAGGCACAACCATTGCTCCCCCGACAGACCTGGCGGATACAGCGCCGGACGGGGATGAATTTGCTCCAGAAGCAGTACCGCCCCGAAGGGTGGCTGCAAGAACCCGAGCAGCATGGTGGCACCAAACCACGTGCATCCGATCACGCTTGACACCATGCCGACCGCGAGCTTCCACGACATCAGCCAGCGTGCGGCCCACAACATGGGAACCAGCACCAGCAACCCATACAGTGACACCGGGTGCCGCTTGACGCCGTCGCCAAAGTCAACGCCCCAGACCTGCGCAGGCGCACCAAAACCCGGTTCGGTCAGCCCCCAGAACGTGGCACCACACAAAAAGATGAACAGGATGACGCCAACTACAGGAACGAGGGCATCTGCCATCACGCGCTCGGCAGACCCGGCGACCAAACGCAGGCCGATCCACCCCCCGATCACGGCGCCGGGCAGGGAGTGCCCCGAAAATGACAGGAACCATGCCGCACCGTCTGCCAGCACCACGCCAGGGTACTGCATCAGAAATCCGGCTTTGGCCCCGACGAAGCTACCCGCCAGGACGCCCGCCAGGCCACGAATCCCTGCCTCTGAAGAGAGCGTCGCACTCGACATCACCAGCCGTACCCCCACCGCCAGAGCCAGTACCGAAAACAGCAGCTTGAGGGCCAGTACTGCCATGGGGGACGAAAGCATGAACGACATTTTAGGGCTGATCGCGTCAACCGACAAAAGCCCGTTCGGACGGCACGATAAAATGAGTTGGCAAATCAGGGTTGCCCAAGATCAGGGGATTGGACCCGGCACCAACAATGGGCAACTTTCAGACATACTGCCGCCATCCATGTTTCTCACGGGCACATTGCAGGGCAAAGACAGCTACTGATGCAACATCGGGCCATGAAACGCACTCTCCAGATTGCAGGGCTTTTGCTGCTCCTTGCGGGAGCCATTCCACTCTCGGCAACGAGCCAGCCGGCAACGGCCTCGCCAAGCAGCCCGGTCCATCCAGGCGAGTGGGAGATATTGCCCCAGAGCAGCGTTGGCATGTCGATCAGCTACCGGCTGTGCTTCAAGGGCGGCGGCCCCGACGATCTGCAGCAACTGCTGCCGCGCCTGCCGCTCGACACCACTTGCCCGGCTGCAGAAAGCACACTTGGCGGTGCCGTATGGGAATGGCGTCTCACCTGCCCGGGGCGGTCCCTGGAGCTGGCCGCGCGCTACCAATTGAGCCCTGACTTAATTGAGGGCGCTATCACACTCACACAGGGTATGCCGCCGCAAACCTCGCAGCAGGGGATCGTGGCGCGCCGCGTTGGCGCCTGCCCGGGCTGACAAATACAAGACTGCTGCCGATCAATCGGACGGCGTAAATGCCGCCCGTTCGCGGCCACCGCGCGCCAGGTGCCGCAGAATGCGATCCCGCGATTCGGTCACCTTGCCGTCACAGAACACGTCGCGCCACAATTGAAAATAGTGGCGATTGCTACTTGAGTCATTGATCGAAAGCCAGTCGGCGTTGCGCGACAACCCCCAACTGCCATCGCGCCGCCCGAATCCATAGAGCCGGCGCTCGCCGGTCTCGCAACGCAGTCCCTCGAAAGTGACATTCTCGGCCCCACCCGCACTGCGGATCACCAGGGTGTAACGCACCACCTGATCAGCACCAATTGAGAGCGTCTGGCTATCAATCCAAACCTGGCTGGTCGTCCAGTCGGTCGGAAAACGCACCAGAGCGTTCGGGCTTGGATAGGCCGGTGGTGACACACCCACCTCGCGCCACTCTTTCTCGTCGTATTTGGGCACCGGCAGGCTCGATTGCGCCCATGCACTCGACAATGGCGCAGACAGCGCGAGCACCACAAGCATGGCGCCATCTACAGCGCCAGACAGCAGCGAGCGCGCAATCACGTGCAGAATCAAGTCAAGTCCCGCAGGAGAGCCGCCAGCGTTTCCGGTGCGAGCTCGTCCTGCTGTGCCAGATACTCAGGGTGATCGCACCCGATCTTCAATTGCGCCCCACTGCGCAGCGCCACCTTCATGGCCTCGTTGAGCTCGAACCGCACAAAGTGCACGGCGGAGGTCTTCTCATCGTTCTCCCGATCAAGGTCTTCGTCGGCGATGGCATAGACACGCGGCTGCCCCTCGACTTCAACAAACATGCGGTCTTCGATGCCCTTCAACTTGGCCAGGGCGCGCTGGCGCTCCGGCACACTGGCGTACTCGATCAGCATCGTGGCCTTGAGATTGCTCCCGTCCGGCACCAGCGGGTTATAGGCATCCAGTTCGCTCTCGATGCCCTCTTCTTCGAAAATCTTCTCGATGCGCAGCATTTCCTGCACCTGATAGCGAATCGTCAACTCGTCTTCGAACAACAGCGTGACGTGGTCGCCGACGGCAACGGTGCGCAGCTTCTTGTGTGCGATCACCTGGGCCCGAAACTCGGCGCGCTTCTTCGCGTAGGTTTCAAGCGTCATCAGGCTGTCGCGGGCAATCAGTGTCATGATTTTTCCTTTCTAGATTCCGTACGCAGTCCGCAGCAGGGTAAGCGGATGCGCCATCTGGGTGTGCTTCAAACCGGCTTCGGCCATGCCCTGCTCGATGTGATGTCCGGCCAACTGGCAGTCTGAAGAAATGTAATCGGGTTCGTTGGTGGCCATTGCCTTGAATACCGGCTTGCCGATCTTCATGGCAGTGGCGTGAAACTCCTTCTTGACGCCGAAGGTACCGGCATGCCCGGAGCAGCGTTCCACGACATTAAGCGTCGTCTCCGGAACCATCTGCAGGGTTTCCGCCGTCTTGCGGCCCACGTTCTGCACCCGCGAGTGACAGGGAATGTGATACGAGACGTGTCCCAAGGACTGCTTGAAATCGGTCTTGAGGAGTCCGTCCCGGTTGCGGGCAACGAAATACTCGAATGGATCCCACATTGCCTCCTTGACCAGTTGCGTATCCGCATCATCCGGAAACATCAACGGCAGCTCCTGCTTGTACATCAGGGTGCAGGAAGGGATCGCCGTGAGAATGGCGTAGCCCTCCCGCGCCAGCTTTGCCAGCTGCGGCATGTTTACGGCCTTCTTCTCTGCCACGCCTTCAAGATCGCCCTGCTCAAGTTTTGGCATGCCGCAGCACGCCTCCTTCTCGACCAACACATAGGGAATCTGGTTGTGATTCAGGATCGCCAGCAAATCGTGCCCGACCCCGGGTTCGTTGTAGTTGACATAACAGGTCGCATACACCGCCACCTTGCCAGGCGTCAAGGCGCCGTTCTTCACCTCGGTCGCTTCGGCTGGAGCAGCGTCCGAACGAAACTTCTTTGGCGCAAAATCGGGCAGCCACGCCTTGGCATCCACGCCGAGCATGCTTTCCACCGCATTGCGAGCCAGTGCGGTCTTGTTCACCGCGTTCACGGTTTGCGTCACGATCGGAATGCCGGCAAACATCCCCAACCCATCCGTGTTGGAGAGGAATTTGTCGCGAAAGCCCACCTCGCCTTTCTGAAACTTGACCGCCTTGGCGCGCAGCATCAGATGCGGAAAATCGACATTCCACTCGTGTGGCGGCACATAGGGACACTTGGTCATGTAGCAGACATCACACAGATAACACTGGTCCACCACCTTCCAGTAATCCTCCTTCTTGACGCCATCAACCTCCATGGTCTCGCTCTCGTCGACCAGGTCAAACAAGGTGGGGAACGAACCGCACAGACTGACGCAGCGGCGGCAGCCGTGGCAGATGTCGAACACGCGCTCGAGTTCATGGTTGAGCGACTCCTCGTTGTAGAAGTCGGGATTCTTCCAGTCCAGCGGGTGGCGGGTAGGTGCTTCGAGGTTGCCTTCGGTAGCCATGATTGCCGTCAATCAAAAATTGGGAGCGAAAAATCTGTGGAAAAGCGGAGATGCTTTGCCTGCCTTCAACAACACCGGCGGCGCCGGTACGACACGAACATCACCCTTCATAAAGGGGACAAACGAGGGACGCATGAACAAGGGGCGCATGACGCGCCCCTTGATGATGCCTCACCGTCGCAGCAAGCCCGAACACACAGGGGTGTGTACAGGGCCGCTGCAACCAACATCAATCGACCAGCGCGTCGAGTGCTTTCTGATAGCGGTTGGCGTGGGAGCGCTCGGCCTTGGCCAGCGTCTCAAACCAATCGGCAATCTCGTCAAAACCTTCCTCGCGGGCAGTCTTGGCCATGCCCGGGTACATGTCGGTGTACTCGTGCGTCTCGCCGGCAACGGCCGCTTTCAGGTTGTTGCGCGACGAACCGATCGGCAGGCCGGTGGCCGGATCGCCCACTGCTTCCAGATATTCCAGATGACCATGCGCGTGGCCGGTCTCGCCTTCAGCGGTGTTGCGGAACAGGTTGGCAATTTCGGTCTGCCCTTCGACGTCCGCCTTGTTTGCGAAATACAAATAGCGCCGGTTTGCCTGGGATTCGCCGGCAAAGGCGTCCTTCAGATTACCTTCAGTTTTAGAGCCCTTGAGTTGCATAATCGTCTCCGATGCGGTTGGAAATGCTTGCATGCCTGACCCGGACACATTCGCTTGACGTGAACCGGGCCCCGTGCCCGCACGACCGTCCTCGCGGACGGCTGAATGGTGCGGAACAAACAGGATTGTAGCGACGGGAGCCAATTGCGCCAATCGAATGTTCCAATCGCCGCCATAGCAAGCCTTAATGGCGCCTGCGGCCAACCGGAACGGATTCAGCCCGCCTGATCCGGTTGCTCGTGCGTGGCGCCGGGCGGCAGGGCCATCTCGGCAGCCGGGCGGCCCCGCTGCCGCAGGTAACGCGGCCCGCCTTCGGCATGCCGGTCACCGGCACGCGGAGTCGGCCGTTCAACCTGGCGAACGAACAGCAGGCGCGACAATTCATTCAACGCCTGGCTGTACACCTCACGTTTGAAGTCGATGACCGAATCGAGCGGGATCCAGTAGTCATGCCAGCGCCAGGCATCAAACTCGGGGCGTTCATTGGCCCGCAATCGCACATCACAATCCCGCCCGATCATGCGCAGCAGGAACCAGATTTGCTTTTGGCCGCGATAATGTCCGCGGATCTCGCGTTTGATCCAGTCACGCGGCACGTCATAGCGTAACCACTCGCGCGTACGACCGATGATGCGCACGTGCTCCCTGAGCAAGCCCGTTTCCTCCTGCAATTCACGATACATCGCATCTTCAGGCGTTTCGCCATGATTGATGCCACCTTGCGGAAACTGCCAGGAATGTTCTTTGACGCGCTTGCCCCAGAAAACCTCGTTCTTGTGGTTGGCGATGATGATGCCGACGTTCGGGCGGTAGCCGTCACGATCAAGCATGTTGCACCCTGATGAGCCTGTAAAATTGGATTCATTATAGGCACAAAAAAATCAGAAAGAAAACCACGAAATGCTTGCGTCGAGATACTTTATTTCTACTGTCAAGGAAGCCCCCAACGATGCCGAAGTCATCAGCCACAAGCTGATGATCCGCGCCGGCATGATCAAGCGCCTTTCGGCCGGCATTTACAGCTATTTGCCGATGGGCCTGAGGGTCATCCGCAAGGTCGAGGCAATCATTCGGGAGGAGATGGATCGCGCGGGCGCGATCGAGCTCACCATGCCGGTAGTGCAACCGGCCGAGCTGTGGATGGAAACCGGGCGCTTCGAGAAAATGGGCCCCGAGCTGCTGCGTGTCAAGGACCGCCACGAGCGTGACTTCGTCGTCCAGCCGACGAGTGAGGAAGTGATTACCGACATCGCCCGCCAGGAACTGCGCAGCTACCGCCAGTTGCCGAAGAATTTCTACCAGATCCAGACCAAGTTCCGCGACGAGCGTCGCCCTCGCTTCGGCATCATGCGCGGGCGCGAATTCACCATGAAGGATGCCTACTCCTTCGATCGCGATGCGGCCGGTGCCGAGAAGAGTTACGACATCATGTTCGCAGCGTACCAGCGCATCTTCGATCGCTTCGGCCTCACCTACCGCGCCGTCGCTGCCGACACGGGTGCCATCGGCGGGTCGCGCTCCCATGAATTCCAGGTCATTGCGGATACCGGCGAAGACGCCATCGTCTACTGCCCCACATCCGATTACGCTGCCAACATGGAATTGGCCGAGGCGCTGCCACTCCTCGCCACACGCAGTGGCGCGACCGAAGCGATGCGCAAGGTGCCGACGCCTGGCAAATCGACCTGCGAGGATGTCGCCGCGCTGCTCGACGTACCGTTGCAAAAGACCGTCAAATCGCTGGTGCTGGCCACTGAAGAACGCGATGAGAAAGGTGCCGTCAAGAACGTGCAGGTGTGGCTGCTGCTGGTGCGCGGCGACCACGATCTGAACGAAGTGAAGGCCGGCAAGGTAGAGGGTCTCAAGGCCGGTTTCCGCTTCGCCACCGTGCCCGAGATCATCGAGCATTTCGGCATCAAGCCGGGTTACCTCGGCCCGATCGGGTTAAAGAAACCAGTCAGGATCGTGGCCGACCGCACGGTCGCCAACATGAGCGACTTCGTTACCGGCGCCAACGAGTGGGACCACCACATTGCCGGCGTCAACTGGGGGCGCGACCTGCCCGAGCCGGACCTGGTGGCCGACATTCGCAATGTCCGTGAGGGCGACCCGTCCCCGGACGGCAAGGGCACGCTGGCGATTCAGCGCGGCATTGAAGTGGGCCATGTCTTCTACCTCGGCACCAAGTATTCCGAAGCAATGAAGGCGACCTACCTGGACGAAACCGGCAAGGCCGCGCTGATGGTAATGGGGTGCTACGGCATTGGCGTCACCCGCATCGTTGGCGCTGCGATTGAACAGGGGCACGACGCCAAAGGCATCATCTTCCCGGACGCGATCGCGCCTTTCACGGTGGCCGTGTGCCCGATCGGCATGGACAAATCGCCTGCGGTGCGAGCGGCCGCCGAAACCATCTACGGCCAATTAAAAGAGGCAGGGATCGATGCCCTGCTGGATGATCGCGGCGAGCGCCCCGGCGCGATGTTTGCCGACATGGAGCTGATCGGCATCCCCCATCGCATCACGGTCGGTGATCGCGGCCTCAAGGAGGGCAAGGTCGAGTATCAGCATCGCCGCGACACCGCGGCCACGCCGTTCGCCGTGGCCGACGTCGTCGGCCATGTGCGAAGCAAGCTTGGCGCATGATGCCCGCATCGGCTCGGACACCACCCCGCCTGGCCGCGAAGCATCAATGGGGTCTGACCCCACTTATTTTTGTACTGTCTTCAGCGGCATTCGGGGGTGCGCAGCAATACGAGCCCCTTGCCGATTCCGTACGCACCGCCCTGGCGTCAGCGGTATCGGGCGATCGCACACCGCCTGAACCGAAGTTCGCCAGCCCGCTCGAACGCGCCAACTGGCTCTCTGCCATGTCCGATCGGCTGCCGCGCCACAACAAGCCCGATTACAAGACACGCATCGAGTTCCTCAAGACGGTGCACTACGAAGCGACCCGCGCCGGGCTTGATCCGCAACTGGTGCTCGGGCTGATCCAGGTGGAGAGCGGCTTCAAGAAGTACGCCATCAGCTCCGCCGGGGCGCGCGGTTACATGCAGGTGATGCCGTTCTGGACCAAACTGATTGGCGACAACGATCCGAAGAAGCTGTTCGACATGCGCACCAACATCCGCATGGGCTGCGTGATCCTGCGCCACTATCTGGACATCGAGCGCGGCGACATGTTCATGGCGCTCGGGCGTTACAACGGCTCACGTGGCCGTGCCGAGTATCCGAACGCCGTCACGGCAGCCTGGAAGCGTCGCTGGGATTGGGATCCGAAGCAGCCCTCACCGGGGGCCAACATGACGCCGACGCCACCTGCCACCAAGGCGCCGACGACCCCAACGCGTTAATCCACGCCAGTCGTTTCCAGCAGCTTGCGCCGCAACACTTTGCCGAGCGCATTGCGCGGCAAACTGGAAACGAAGCGAACCGAAGCCGGAACGGCATGTGCAGGCAGGCGCCGCGCTGCATGGGCCAACAATTCGGCTGCCGACACCTGCGTGCCGGAACGCGGCACCACAAACGCGTGAATCGTGACCTCCGACGTGCTGCCCGTTTCAGGCAGCTGCCAGCCGGGATCTGCGGCCACTGCCGCTTCGCGCACTCCGGCGTGTTCGTACAACACTTCTTCCACATCACGCGGATAGACCGGGTAACCGCCGGCAAACAGGATGTCCTTGCGACGGTCCATCACGTAAAAGAAGCCGTCCTCATCCACCCGGCAAACATCGCCCGTATGCAGCCAGCCATCCTGGAGCACACGGGCGGTCAGCTCGGGGCGCTTCCAGTAGCCGGCCATCACCTGCGGGCCGCGCACGAGCAACTCTCCCGGTTGATCCGGCCCGACCTCCATCCCGGTTTCGGGGTCGACGATTCTCGCCTCGGTATCCGGCAACGGCAGCCCCACCGCACCATGGCGCCGCCTGCCGGAAAACGGGAACACATGAGTTGCCGGCCCCGCCTCGGTCAGGCCGTAGGCCTCCACCAGGCGGCCGCGCGTGAGTTTCTCGAACTCCTCCTGCACCTCCACCGGCAGAGGCGAACCGGATGAAATGCACAAGCGAATGGAAGCCACTCCATACTTGCGCACGCCGGGAAACAGCGCCAGGTGCTGGAACATCAACGGAACGCCGGGAAAGATCGAGGGCTTCTCGCGCGCGATCGTCTTCAGGGTTTCTTCCACATCGAAGCGCGGCAACAGGATCAGCGTGGCACCCACCAGTGCGCCGGTGTGGATGCAGGCGGTGAGGCCATACGAATGCGAGAACGGTACGACACAAAGAATCCGCTCGTCTCCAGGTCGCAGTTCGGGCGCCCAGTGACGCAATTGCAGTGCATTGGCCGCCAACGCCGCATGGGTGAGCATCACCCCTGCCGGCTCGGCGCCAGTGGTGCCGCTGGTGTAGGCAATCACCGCCAGGTCACCCACCTCCGGCCCGCCTTCCGGCGCCGAACGCTTGCCGCGCGCCAGGAGCCAGCCGAAGCGCGTGAACTGGCAGTAAGGGTCAATCGAACCATCAGCCACTTGACGCTCGCGCTGGGCGGCACCGCTGCTGCGCCGCGCCCGATGCGCTTCGCCACTGGCCTCTTCCCGTGCCGTGTAGAGCAGCCGCTGCCGCAACCCCATCCAGGATTTGACGTGCGTCAGCACCACGTGCGCAAGCCCGGCGCGGTCAGCAATCGCTTCAATATCGCCACGCAAAGAGGTCAGGGCAATCAGCACGTGGGCGCCGGCATCCTGCAGCCGCTCCACCAGCTCCTCCCGCGAATAGAGCGGGTTGATGAACACCGCCACTGCACCCAGCTTGAGCACGCCGTAGTACGCCATCACCGCTTGCGGAATGTTGGGCAGCACGATGGCCACCCGGTCACCCCGCTTCACCCCGATGGACGCCAAACCATGAGCGCAGCGATTGGCCAGCCGGTCGAGCATGCGGTAGCTGATGCCGCGCCCATGGAACTTCAAGGCGGCAGTCTTGCCGAAACGCCGCGCCGCGACTTCCAGCGTACGCGTCAAAGGCGCGACGGGCGGCCGGATCTCATAGGGGGTGCGGCTGTCGTAGAACTTGACCCACGGCCGCTTCACCTCCAGTGCACGCAGGTGCGCGCGTCTGGCTGCCCGCTCCTCGGCAAGGCGTGCCGGCCCGAGAAAGCGCTCCATCGCACGGTTCACCGCTTCCGGGCGTTCCACCATGACCTGATGCGCCGACACCGGAATCACCACCTCCTCCGCGCCCGGCACCAGTTGCGCAATCTTGCGTTGCGAGGCTTCGTCAAACAGGAAATCGCGCTGCCCCAGCACCACCAGGGTCGGCACCGCCAGACGCATCAGCACATCGGTGCCGTCCCACACGGACAGTGCATGGCGGTTCTGCGCGCTCACTACATGTGCAGGTGGATACAAACGTGCCACCGGCACAAAGCGTTGCGCTACCCGCAGCAACCAGGCAGGCAGCGCCAGCAGGGCGCGACCGGTCCACTTGAGCTTGAAGCGCACCGCCGAGCCGATGATCACCAGCTTTTCCACCCGCTCCGGGTGCTGGGCGGCGAAGAACGAGGAAATCGCCCCGCCGAACGAGTGGGCCACCAGGACGAAGCGCTGCGGCGCGTCGACCGCGGCCAGCATGGCGGTCAGGTCGCTGCACAGTTCCTGCACGTCATAGCGCGAGCGCGGCGCGTCGGACAAACCGTGGCCGCGCAGGTCCACCGCGATGACCCGGCTGTCAAAATGAAAATGGTCGAGCTGATAGTGCCAGTAGGCGGCGCGGCCGCCGAAACCGTGCACGAACACGAGGGTGCGCAGGGCATCGCGCGGACCGGCATCGACCACCGAAAAGCGCACCGGCGCCCCTTGCGCCTGTGCGATCGTCACAGTGCGTCGATACAGGTCTACATCAATGGCCATGGACCATCATGCCACCAAAGCGCAGGACGGCCAAGTGCGGCCAGGCGTGGAGCGCTCGAAAAAGCCGGGATGCGGCCAAGACCGTTGGTACACAACGGTTTCCGGCCTGATGCCGGGCGCGCTGCTTCAGGAACGCAGGGTCGAAAGCCCGATGCCGGTGGCATCGAACCCGCCGTCTGCCGCCAGCGTCTGGCCGTTGACGTAGCTGGCGGCATCGCTGCACAGAAACCAGACCGCGTTGGCGATCTCGGCTTCCGAGCCGTAACGGTTCAGCGGAATCGCATCGTGGTAGTCGGCGCGAATCTCGGCCGTGTGCACCAGCTTGGCCATGGCCGTATCCACCGGCCCGGGCGCCACCGCATTCACGCGGATGCCCACGTTGCCCAGCTCGGCTGCCTGCTGCTTGGTCAGATGCATCACGGCTGCCTTGCTGGTGCCATAGGCCACCCGCAAGGTACTGGCCCGCAGTCCGGAAATCGACGCGATGTTGACCACCGCTCCGCCGCCGTGCTTGAGCATTTCCTTGGCGCACGCTTGCGTGCAGATAAACGGGCCATTGAGGTTCACCGCCATCACACGTGACCATTCGTCGTAGGTGGTCTCCAGCAAGGGCTTGAACACAGCTGTGCCGGCGTTGTTCACCAGCGCGTCGATGCGGCCAAACGCGGCAACCGTGCGATCCACCGCTGACTGCACCTGCCCGGGCTCGGCGACATCGCATTCCAGTGCCAGCACACGGCCTTGCGCGGCCAAGTCTTTCTCCGTCGCCCGCAAGGTGGGGCCATCGATGTCCACCAGAGCCACGGCGTAGCCTTCAGCGAGAAATCGTTCAGCGACAGCACGACCGATGCCGCGTGCGGCGCCAGTGACGAAGGCAGATTTGGTGATGTTGTTCATGACGGTTCGGGAGGGGAAGCAGGCCACATTCTAGCTGCCACCGATGGACCATGACGCAGGTGTGCCGGGTGGCCCGGACTCGCTGTCAGAGCACGATCTTCTTCGTGTAACGCTTGTACCAGCCTTTGTGCGATAACCGCTTGGCCGAGATCAAGCCCCGGAAGCGGTTGAGTTTGGCTTGCGGCCGCACGGCAAAACACTCCGGCGATTCGGGGAGCGAAGCGTCTACGACATCAATCAGAAGCTCGCGTTGCGGCTTGCTCGACCACCTCCGCCCGGTATTCCACGACTTGTCCGCATAAACCACTTTCATCCCGAACCTCCAAAAATCAAAACGCCGGAGCGAGCTCCGGCGTTTGCCCTGCTGATTGCAATGCTACTCAATCTGCCTGCTTGCGCAGGAAAGCCGGAATGTCGTACTTCTCCATCCCTGCCTGCGACAATGCCGCTACCTGTGCCTGCCGGTTGGCACGCTCGGAGCGAAATACCGCCGGGGTATCCAGTGCGCCATAGTCCACGCCGGGCTGTGCGTTGGTATCCATGCCCATCGCCACCGGGATATTGTCGGTGCCGGTACGCAGCATCGGAGCGGACACCAGTTGCGGCTTGGGCGCACGCTGGGCGTTGGCGCGACCCAGACCGGTAGCAACGACCGTGACGCGCAGCTTGTCACCCATGGTCTCGTCAAATACGGAACCGAAAATGACATGGGCGTCCGGATCGGCAAAGTGCTTGATGGTTTCCATCACTTCGCGCACTTCCTTCATCTTCAGCGACTTCGATGCGGTGACGTTGACCAGCACCCCCCGTGCTCCGGTGAGGTCCACACCTTCGAGCAGCGGGCTGGCCACGGCCTGCTCGGCAGCGATGCGTGCACGATCCATGCCTTCGGCATAGGCCGAGCCCATCATCGCCATGCCCATCTCGGCCATGACGGTCTTGACGTCCTCAAAATCGACGTTCACCAGACCCGGCTGATTGATGATTTCGGAGATCCCCGCAACGGCGTTGTGCAGCACGTCGTCGGCAGCCTTGAATGCCTCTTCCATGCTGACGTCTTCGCCCAGCACATCCATCAGCTTCTCGTTGAGGATGACGATGAGCGAATCCACATGCTCACCCAGCTCCTGAATACCCGCCTCCGCTGCGCGCATGCGGCGGCCGCCTTCAAACAGGAATGGCTTGGTCACCACGCCGACGGTAAGGATGCCCATTTCCTTGGCCACTTCCGCCACCACGGGCGCCGCTCCGGTGCCGGTGCCACCACCCATGCCTGCCGTGATGAAGGCCATATGCGCGCCCTGCAAGGCTTCCTTGATGCGCTCGCGCTCGGCAAAAGCGGCTTCCTTGCCCTTCTCGGGGTTGGCGCCCGCGCCCAGCCCGGTGTGGCCAAGCTGGATTTGCGTGCCCGCGCCCGAGCGTGCGAGGACTTGCGCATCGGTATTGGCCGCAATGAATTCGACACCGTGCACCTGCTTTTCAATCATGTGGGTGATGGCGTTGCCACCGGCACCCCCGACACCAACCACCTTGATGATGGTGCCATTGTTATCAATTTCCTGGATTTCAAACATGATGTTCTCCTTCGATGCCCTGCTTTTGAAAAATTTGGAATTCAGGATGCAGAGATCAGGATTCAGATGGTGGGCGCCCGTAGATGCTGCCTGTGGACGTTCCACCCTAAGCCCTAATCCCTGTTCCCTAAGTTCCACCTCGCTTCAACTTCAAACTGCCAAAAACAAAACCTCACCTAAAAATTGCCGGTGAACCAATCCTTCATGCGCTGCGCCACCGTGCGAAAACGCCCGGTCTTCTCCAGCATGCGGCCATGCATCTGGCGCTGGGCCAGCCCTTCAAACAGCAATCCGACCGCGGTCGCGTGGCGCGGCCCCTTGACCACCTCGGCCAACCCGCCCTGATAGCGCGGCAGGCCGATGCGCGCCGGCATCGAGAAGATCTCCTCTGCCAGCTCCACCATGCCGGGCAACTGCGCCGAACCGCCGGTCAGCACAATGCCGGAGGAAAGCAGTTCCTCGTAACCCGAATCGCGCAGGCTCTGCTGCACCAGGGAAAACAGTTCTTCGACACGTGGCTCAATCACCGCTGCCAGGGCCTGGCGGCTCATGCTTTTCGGCCCACGATCCCCGATACCGGGCACTTCAATCGAATCATCTTCCCCGGCGAGCCGCTGCGACGCCACGCCAAAGCGCAGCTTGATGTCCTCCGCATCCTGGGTGGGTGTGCGCAGGGCCATGGCAATGTCGTTGGTGATCTGGGCGCCCGCAATCGGGATCACCGCGGTGTGGCGGATTGCCCCGCCCGTGAACACCGCAACGTCCGTGGTGCC
Organism: uncultured Burkholderiales bacterium; assembly: GCA_964443245.1. Lineage (GTDB taxonomy): Bacteria > Pseudomonadota > Gammaproteobacteria > Burkholderiales > JAEUOS01 > CANJDH01. The sequence goes on from CAYUEG010000016.1 coordinate 26,394, forward strand.
GCCGCCGATGTCGACCAGCGCCACGCCAAGCTCCTTCTCGTCATCGGTCAACACCGCCAGGCTGGAGGCGAGCGGTTGCAGGATCAGATCGGTCACCTCCAGGCCGCAGCGGCGGACGCACTTGACAATGTTCTGCGCCGCACTCACCGCACCGGTGACGATATGTACCTTCACTTCCAGCCGCACGCCACTCATGCCAAGGGGCTCGCGCACATCCTCCTGACCGTCGATGATGAATTCCTGCGTCAGCACGTGCAGGATCTGGTGGTCCGTCGGGATGTTGACGGCGCGCGCGGTTTCGATCACGCGGGCAATGTCGGCCTGCGAGACCTCCTTGTCCTTGATCGCCACCATGCCGTGTGAATTGAAGCTCTTGATGTGGCTGCCGGCGATGCCTGTGTAAACCTGGCTGATCTTGCAGCCTGCCATCAGTTCGGCTTCTTCCAGGGAACGCTGGATCGATGCCACCGTCTCCTCGATGTTGACGACCACGCCCTTGCGCAATCCCAGCGATTCACGGCTGCCGGTGCCGATGATCGACAGCCCGCCTTCGGGGGTGACCTCGGCCACCACGGTGACGATCTTCGAGGTGCCAATGTCGAGGCCGACGATCAAATCCTTGTGTTCTCTTGTCATCTCGTCTTCAGCGGGTGGTAGGGGCAGGAGCGGCAGTGCGTGGTACGGGGCGGGCAGCGTTGGTGCGCGCGGGGCGCACCGCCTTGCCTGCGGGAAGCTGTTGGGCGTGGAAGCCGGGAATGCGCACGGCAAAGCCGTTCGGATAGCGCAGATCGACCGCTTCGGCGCGCGAGGTCATGCGGCCCAATGTGGTGCTGTAGTGGGTGACAAACCGTTCCAGGCGGGACAACACGGACGAGCGCGGCTGCTCGCGCCCCAGATCAAGCAGCAGTTCCTCCCGCATCGCCTTGGCCGCCCCGCTGCCGCTATCGCCGGTATGGGCAAGCCGAATCGTCCAGGCCTGGCGCGGGGAAAGGGCCACAACCGAGGGCGCGCGGCCGATGGGGGAAAGCCGTTCGGAAAACTCCTTGAGGCGGCGCGCGACTTCGCGTTCGGTGCCTTCGGGGCCCAGAAGAAGGGGGAGGGTCGCCGCCAGCGCTGTTTCGCCGGGTGCATTGAACGCCTCCCCAAGCACGCTCACAAAGCGGTTCCCCGCATCGTCGTTCCAGCGCGCCAGCGCCCGGTGCTCCTCGATCGTGACCAGGAGACGGTCCGGCCACTGCCGACGCACGCTTGCGCGTCGGACCCAGGGTAGTGCTTCAAAGGCGTTGCGGGTGGCCTCGAGGTCATTGGTGAAGATCGTACCGGAAATCCGCGGCACGCAGTACTGCGCCACCTGCTCTGCCCGCACATGCTGTACGGGTTGATTGTCGACCCCCACCACGCTGATGGCGCGGATCGCAAAACGCGGCTGATTGGCAGCCCAGCGCGCAACCACCACCACCGAGACCGCGAGCGCCACCACCACCAACAGGCGGGTGAGACGGTTCAGGGCCAGCACGTCATGCCACATGGCGTGCTCCAAGGACGGCGTCATGCCACATGGCGTGCTCCAAGGACGGCGTCATGCCACATGGCTTAATCACCCGCCTTCATGGTTTGTTCCAGGATGCGTACACACAGATCGCCGTAGGAAATGCCGGCCGCCTTGGCCGCCATCGGCACCAGGCTATGGCCGGTCATGCCGGGTGACGTGTTCACTTCGAGCAGCCAGGGGTTGCCTTTCTTGTCCATCATGAAATCCACGCGCCCCCAGCCGGAACAGCCGACCAGGCGGAAAGCCTTGTACACCAACGCTTTCAGGGCTTCCTCCGGCTCCGCGGGCAGGCCGGACGGGCACAGGTACCGGGTATCGTCGGTAAAGTACTTGTTCTGGTAATCGTATTTGCCTTCGGGTGCCTCGATCTTGATCAGCGGCAGCACGGTGTCGCCCAGTACGGCAGCGGTGTACTCCGGGCCATCGATGAATTGCTCGGCCAGCGCCACATCCTGATACTGCTTGGCCGCCATCTCGAATGCCGCCGGCAGCTGCGCGGCCTTGGTCACCTTGGTCAGGCCGAGGGTGGAACCTTCATTGGCCGGCTTGACGATGAAGGGCAAGCCCAGATCGCCGGCGACTTCCGCAGGGTTCTCGTTGCCGTCAAGGATCCGGTAGCGCGGCGTCGGGATGCCGTTGGCCAGCCAGATCATCTTGGTACGCCATTTGTCCATGCCGATTGCCGACCCCATGACCCCGCTGCCGGTGTACGGGATGCCGAGCACTTCCAGCGCGCCCTGCACAGTACCGTCCTCGCCGCCTCGACCATGCAGGGCGATGAAGCAGCGCGCGTAGCCCTCGCGCTTCAGATCGCCCAGGTCCCGCGCTGCCGGATCGAACGCATGCGCGTCCACCCCTTTCGATTGCAGCGCCTTCAGGACCCCGGTGCCGCTCATCACCGAAATCTCGCGCTCGTTCGATGCGCCACCAAACAAGACGGCCACCTTGCCAAAACGTGCTGCCGGCGAACTCAAGCGCCACCTCCCGCAGATTGGGAAGCCGTCAGGTCGCGCGGCACGTTGCCGATCGAACCCGCCCCCATGGTGATCACCACATCACCCGGCCGGGCCACCTTGCGTACCGCTGCCGCCATCGCGGCGATGTCGTCGACAAACACCGGCTCGACCTTGCCGGCGACGCGCAGGGCACGGGCGAGCGAGCGGCCGTCGGCGGCAACAATCGGGGTTTCCCCGGCGGCATAGACTTCGCCAAGCACCACGGCATCTGCGGTGGCCAGCACACGCACAAAGTCTTCAAAGCAATCGCGCGTGCGGGTGAAGCGGTGCGGCTGGAACGCCAGCACCAGGCGGCGCTGCGGGTACGCACCGCGGGCTGCGGCGATCACGGCTTCCATTTCCGCCGGGTGATGGCCGTAGTCATCGATCAGGGTGAAGTGGCCGG
>CAYUEG010000016.1:29446-31587 GCA_964443245.1 uncultured Burkholderiales bacterium
CGGGCTTGCCGTCCGAGGCAGCCGCAACGGCAACTTCACCATAGTGCTGAAAACGCCGACCCACACCCTTGAACTCGGCCAGTGCCTTGACGATGGCAGCGTCCGCTACGCCCAGCTCGGTGGCAATCGCAATCGCCGCCAGTGCATTGAGCACATTGTGGCGGCCCGCCAGATTGAGCAGGACGTCCAGCGCGGCTTCACCTTCGCGATGCACGGTGAACTGCATCATGCCGTCGCGCGGCACGATGTCGGTCGCACGCACCTGGGCATCGGCTCCGGTGCCGTAGGTGATGATGGGCTTGGATACCAGCGGCATGATCGAGCGCACATGCGCGTCATCGGCGCACAACACGGCCGTGCCGTAGAACGGCAATCGTTGGGTGAACTCGATGAAGGCCGCCTTCAGGCGCGCGAAATCGTGCCCGTAGGTTTCCATGTGGTCGGCGTCGATATTGGTGATGACGGCGATCACCGGCTGCAGGTTGAGGAAGGAGGCGTCGGATTCGTCGGCCTCCACCACGATGAAGTCGCCCGAGCCCAATTTCGCATTGGCACCCGCGCTGGTGAGGCGGCCGCCGATCACGAAGGTGGGGTCCAGACCACCTTCTGCCAGCACACTGGCAACCAGGCTGGTGGTGGTGGTCTTGCCATGCGTGCCGGCAATCGCCACGCCCTGCTTCAAGCGCATCAATTCGGCCAGCATGAGGGCGCGCGGTACCACCGGAATGCGGGCGGCACGCGCGGCCTGCACTTCCGGATTGTTGCTGGCGACTGCCGTGGAAACGACGACAGCGTCGGCGCCCAACATGTTGCCAGTAGCATGCCCTTCGTAGACGGTCGCGCCCAGCGTCTGGAGCCGACGCGCGGCCGCATTGAGGGACAAGTCGGAGCCGCTGATGCGATAGCCCAGGTTGAGCAACACCTCGGCGATGCCGGACATGCCGGAACCACCGATGCCGATGAAATGAATGTGTTTGACCTTGTGCTTCATGGCTGGCTCATCGCTTCTTTTGCGCCTCTTCCATGCATGCCTGCATGACAACAGTGGTGGCATCCGCCTTGGCCAGAGTACGTGCCTTGGCAGCCAGTTCCATGCAGTGCAGACGCGTCAGCGCGCCAAGTTGCGCTGCCAGGCCGGCAGGTGTCAATGCGGCTTGCTGCGTGAGCAAAGCCGCGCCGGCATCGGCCAGAAAACGTGCATTGGCGGTCTGGTGATCATCCACGGCAAAGGGAAACGGCACGAACAAGGCCGCCACGCCGGCACAGGCGACTTCGGCCACCGTCATGGCACCCGCACGGCAGATCACCAGATCGGCAGCGCCGTAGGCTGTCGCCATATCCTCAATGAACTTGACCGCCGTGACATCGACCCGTGCAGCGGCATACGCACCCTTGAGTGCCTCGATGTGGCGGGCACCCGATTGGTGGGTCACCACGGGCCGCTGCGCTTCCGGGATCAGCGCCAGTGCCTTGGGCAGCACTTCGTTGAGCGCCTGAGCCCCCAGGCTGCCGCCGACCACGAGCAGGCGCAGCGGGCCGCTGCGCGCCGCGTAGCGCTCGGCAGGTGCAGCCAGGGCGGCAATGTCATTACGCACCGGATTGCCGCTCCACTGCGCGCCGGGCAAGGCTTGCGGAAACGCCGTCAGCACCCGGTCGGCCACTTTTGCCAGCACCCGATTGGCCATGCCGGCCACGGCGTTCTGTTCGTGCAGCACCAGAGGCTTGCCAAGCAGCACCGCCATCATGCCGGCGGGAAAGCTGATGTAGCCACCGAATCCGACCACCACCCGGGGTCGGAACTTGAGAAGAATGCCGATCGACTGTGCAAACGCCACCAGGAGATGGAACGGCAGCAACAATTTCGCCAGCCAGCCCTTGCCACGTACGCCGGCAAACGAAACCCATGCCATCTCGTAACCATGGCGCGGCACCAGGTCCGCCTCCATACCGGCCCGGCTTCCCACCCAGATCACGCGGTACCCGGATGCGGTCAGGCTCTGCGCAACTGCCAGTGCCGGGAAGACGTGGCCGCCCGTGCCGCCGGCAAGCACCAGCACGACCGGGGCATTGGCCTGGGTCGCTGGATTGAGTGCAAGCTCGATGCGGGTATTCTGGCCGATCACGCCTTCAGCCCTCGCATC
>CAYUEG010000016.1:31687-35612 GCA_964443245.1 uncultured Burkholderiales bacterium
GCCTTCAGCCCTCGCATCAAGCGTCGATTTTCATAATCCACGCGCAGCAGAATTGCCAGTGCCATGCAGTTCACCAGAATGCCACTGCCGCCAAAGCTCATCAGCGGCAAGGTCAGGCCTTTGGTCGGCAGGAGCCCCATGTTCACGCCCATGTTGATCAGGGTCTGGATGCCGATCCACAGTGCCACGCCCTGCGCGACCAGGGCGGCGAAAGTACGTTCCAGTGCCAGCGCCTGCCGGCCGATCTCGAACGCGCGGCGCGTCAGCCAGAAGAACATCAGGATGATCACGGTGACACCGACAAAGCCCAGCTCTTCGGCCACCACCGCCATCAGGAAATCGGTATGCGCCTCCGGCAGGTAGAACAGCTTTTCCACACTGTTGCCCAGGCCCACGCCGAACCACTCGCCCCGACCAAAGGCGATCAGCGCGTGCGAGAGCTGGTAACCCTTCCCATAGGCATCGCTCCACGGGTCCATGAACCCGATGATGCGCTGGCGCCGATACTCGGAAAACATGATCAGCAATGCAAAGGCCGCCAGCAGGAACACGATCAGCCCGAAGAACAGCCGGGCATTCATGCCGCCCAGGAACAGGACACCAATGGCCACCAGCACAATCACGGCAAACGCCCCCATGTCCGGTTGCCGCAGCAGCAGCCAGCCAACGAAGACCATGGCGATCGCCATCGGCATGAATCCCTGCTTGAAGGAGTGCATCACTGCTGCCTTGCGCACGGTGTAGTCGGCGGCATACAGGATGGCGAACAACTTCATCAGTTCCGAAGGTTGCAGGTTGGAGATGCCCAGCGGAATCCAGCGCTGCGCGCCATTGACACTTCTGCCGATCCCCGGCACCAGCACCAGGACCAACAGCAGCACGCCCAACAGGAACAAGGGCAGGGCGAAGCGTTGCCACACTGCCATCGGCACCTGGAACACCACCCACGCCGCGACGCCGCCGACGGCAAGCGAGGCTGCATGGCGCACCAGAAAGTAATGCGCCCGATACCCGGTGAACCGCGACCCCTCGGCAAAGGCGATGGATGCCGAATAGACCATCACCAGACCAATCAGCAGCAACAGGGCCGAGACCCACAGCACACCCTCGTCAACCTCGGAAAAGCGACCAGTACCGCCGACGGGACGCGCTCCCAGGCCGAAGCCCGAGAACCCGCTCCGCTTCGGTGGCAGGGCGGCTGCCTCAGGCATGCGATGCTCCTGAACGATTGATCGTGTCTGCCGCGGCTGGTGTTTCCGTAACGACCGGCTGCGAGGCGTGCGTGCGCGCCAACTCCCGCACCGCAGCGACGAAGACTTCAGCGCGATGGGCGTAATTGCGGAACATGTCGAAACTGGCGCAGGCGGGCGACATGAGCACCGTGTCCCCGGGCTGCGCGGTTGCGGCTGCGGCCGTCACTGCAGCCTCCAGCGAAACGGCATCCTGCACCTGGACGCCCGCCGGCTCCAGCGCCACCCGCAGCGCCGGCGCATCACGCCCGATCAGTACCACGGCACGGCAGGTGGCGCGCACTGCCGCCGCAAGCGGCGTGAAATCCTGCCCTTTGCCATCTCCGCCGGCAATCAGGACGATACGGCTGTCTGCGCGCAAATCGGCGGCCAGCCCGGTGAGGGCGGCCAGCGTGGCGCCCACATTGGTGCCTTTGCTGTCATCAACATACTGCACCCAGTGCACGGTAGCCACCGGCTGCACGCGATGCGCTTCGCCGGCATAGTCGCGCAGCGCCTTGAGCATGGGCGCCAGCGGCAGCCCGATGGCGCGGTTCAGTGCCAGCGCCGCCAACGCGTTGGTGGCGTTGTGCAGGCCCTTGAGCTTGAGCACTTCGAGGGGCATCAGCCGGTTGGGTGGTGAGGCCTCGTCCCCGGCGCCCCCGGCGTGGGTGCCTTCGGCCAACCAGGTCAGGCCGCCGTCCCGCGCCTCGCGCACCAGGCCATACTCGGTCGGGGCATGCGGCGCAGACAGGCCGAACGTCAGTACCACCGGCGGGACATCCTTCTTCTTCTTCGCATCGAAGGGACGGCGCATCGCCATGCTCGCCGGATCATCGCGATTGAGCACCTGAATTGCCTGATTGGCGAAGATGCGCGCTTTGGCGGCGGCGTATGCCTCCATCGATCCATGGCGGTCAAGGTGGTCTTCGGAAAGGTTGAGCATCACCGCTGCGTGCGGGGCAAGGCTGGTCTGCGCTTCGAGCTGGTAGCTGGACAGCTCCAGCACCCAGACCTGCGGCAGGGCATTGGCAGCCTTCGCTTCCATCCAGGCATCCAGTACGGCCGGGCTGATGTTGCCTGCAGCCAGCGCGGTCTTGCCGGCACGCTGTGCCATGCGGGTGGCCAGTGCCGTCACAGTGGTCTTGCCGTTGGTGCCGGTAACGGCCAGCACCTTCGGCGCATACCCGTTGGCCAGCTGCTCGGCCGCCAACGCCTGCGCAAACAATTCCACATCCCCGGCGAAGGGGATGCCGCGCGCCTGGGCAGCCGCCACCACCGGATCACGCAACGGGCCGGACAAGGCAATCCCCGGGGACACGGCCACCAGATCGACCCCTTCGAAGATCCGCTCCTGGAGCGGCCCGCAGGCCGCCTCAATGCCAGGATGCGCTTCCACCAAGGCTTCCAGGCCGGGTGGGTGCTCACGCGTATCGGCCGCGCTGAGCCGCGCACCCTGCTGCGCGAGGTAGCGCGCCAGGGACAGGCCGGTTTCACCCAGGCCGAGGATCAATACGTGTTTGCCGTTCAGTTCCATGGTCTCACGTGGTGTGGATGGTTTCGCAGGGCTCGAGGGGTTAGCGCAGCTTCAGGGTGGACAGGCCGATCAGGACAAGGAACATGGTGATGATCCAGAACCGCACCACCACCTGCGTCTCCTTCCAGCCCTTCTGTTCAAAGTGATGGTGCAGTGGCGCCATGAGGAGGATGCGCCGCCCTTCCCCGTAGCGCCGTTTGGTGTACTTGAAGTACAGCACCTGCAATGCCACCGAGAGGGTTTCGACCACGAACACGCCACCCATGATCGCCAGCACGATCTCCTGGCGCACGATCACCGCCACCACCCCGAGCGCGCCGCCAAGCGCCAGTGCACCCACATCTCCCATGAAGACCTGTGCTGGGTAGGCGTTGAACCAGAGAAAGCCCAGCCCGGCGCCGGCCAGCGCACCGCAGAACACCAGCAACTCGCCGGCTCCCGGGATATAGGGGATCAGGAGGTACTTGGCGTACACCGCGTTGCCGGTGACATAGGCAAACAGGCCCAGCGCACTGCCCACCATCACGGCGGGCATGATCGCCAGGCCATCCAGGCCGTCCGTCAGGTTGACGGCATTGGAAGTGCCGACAATCACGAAATAGGAGAGCGTGATAAATCCGAACACGCCAAGGGGGTAGGAAATTTCCTTGAAGAACGGCACGATCAGATCGGCTTTTTGCGGCAGCTCCATGGTGAACCCGCTGGCGATCCACTTCATCACCAGTTCGATGATCTTGTCGGTGTTGGGAGCCGATACCGCAAAGGCCAGGTAGACGGCGGCGATGATGCCGACCAGGCTTTGCCAGAAATATTTCTCGCGCGCGGAAAGCCCTTTCGGATTCTTGTGCACCACCTTGCGCCAGTCATCGACCCAGCCGATGGCACCGAAGCCCAGGGTCACGACCAGCACGATCCAGACAAAACGGTTGGTCAGGTCAGCCCACAGCAGGGTGGCGATGCCGATCGCGATCAGGATCAGCGCCCCACCCATGGTCGGCGTGCCGGCCTTGACGAGGTGGGTCTGCGGTCCGTCGTCACGCACCGACTGGCCGATCTTGTAGGCGGTGAGCTTGCGAATGACCATCGGCCCGGCAATCAGGGCGATGGCCAGGGCCGTCAGGGTCGCCATCACGGCGCGCAACGTGATGTAGGAAAACAC
>CAYUEG010000016.1:35712-50504 GCA_964443245.1 uncultured Burkholderiales bacterium
GGCGAGTTCAAGCAGCATCAGTGTGCTCCTGTCTTTTCTTCACCGGTCAGCGCGGCGACCACCCGTTCCATGCGCGCCGAACGCGAGCCCTTGATCAGCAGCGTTGCGCCAGGCACTGCCAGTTCGACAGCACGCTGCGTGATGTCATCAATCTCGTCGAAGCGGCCGGCGCCCACGCCAAAGGCCGCCGCTGCCGGTTCAGTCTCGGCACCGAAGGTGAGCAGGGTTTCGATGCCGCGTTCGCGCGCATAGGCACCGACTTCGTGATGAAACTGGGGGCCATGGTCGCCCACTTCGGCCATCCTGCCCAGCACCAGCACGCGCGCACCGCCGTCATTCCTGGGAATCGCTGCCAGTACGTCGATGGCGGCACGCACCGAATCGGGATTGGCGTTGTAGGTGTCGTCAATCACGACAGCGCCGCTGGTGGCCACCTTCTTCTGCATCCGGCCGGTGTAGGGGGTAAAGGCATTCAAGCCGGCTGCGATCACCTTCGCCGGTATGCCGGCCGCAACGGCACAGGCGGCGGCAGCACAGGCATTGAGCACGTTATGCACGCCAGGGATGCGCAGGACGACCTCGACATCGTCGTCCGGCAACATGAGTTCCAGGTGACTGCCGAACAGGGCTGGCTCGTAGTTTGCGGTGACATCGGCCGAGGTTCGCAGGCCAAAATCCACCACATTCCGGCCGGCAGCCAGTTTGCGCCAGAGACCGGAATACTCGTCATCCGCATTGATCACGGCCACGCCGCTGGCAGGCAGGCAGCCGTAAATCGAACCATTCTCGGCGGCAACATCGGCCACCGACTTCATGAACTCCTGGTGTTCGCGCTGGGCATTGTTGACCAGTGCCACGGTCGGCTGGGCAATACGCCCCAGCACGGCAATCTCCCCCGGATGATTCATGCCTAGCTCGACGACACCATAACGATGGAACTCGCGCAGACGCAGCAGGGTGAGTGGCAGCCCGATCTCGTTGTTGAGGTTGCCCTGGGTTGCGAACGCGGTGCCGACCGCATGCTCCGACAAGATGCTGGCGATCATCTGCTTGACGGTGGTCTTGCCATTGCTCCCCGTCACGGCAATCATCGGCAGGGAGAAGCGCGCACGCCATTGGCGCGCCAGTTCACCCAGGGCAAGCTTGCTGTCAGTGGTCACCAGTTGCGCGGCGATACCGACATCGCGCGACACCAGCACACCCGCTGCGCCGGCTGCCATGGCCTGCGCGACAAACTGGTGGCCATCAACATGCTCTCCCGGCAGGGCGACAAAAAGATCCCCCGGCTCAATGGCGCGACTGTCGATCACGACACGCGTGATGGTGCCGTCCTGGCTGGGGCGTGGCGCGCCAAGCATGGCGGCTGCTTCAAGCAAGGTCATCATGAGGGCAGGCTCCGGGGACGGGAGCTTCTATCTTGCAGCGCCGTGCGGGCAACATCGTGGTCGGAAAATGGCAACTTCCTGCCGGCCACTTCCTGCCAGGATTCATGGCCCTTGCCGGCAATCAGGATCACGTCAACCGGCGCTGCCGCGCCAACCGCACGTGCGATGGCCGCGGCGCGATCAGATACCACCAGGTGCGGCCCCGACATGCCCTGCGCAATCTGCCGCAGAATCGCCTCCGGCGCTTCGCTGCGTGGATTGTCGCTGGTGAGCATCACGGTATCGGCACACTTCTCGGCTACGGCGCCCATCAGCGGCCGCTTTCCCGGATCACGATCACCGCCACAACCGAACACCACGCGCAAGGCGCCGCCACGTGATGCGGCCAGCGGCCGCAAGGATGTCAGCGCCTTTTCCAGTGCATCCGGTGTGTGGGCATAGTCGATGACCACCAGGGGTTCGCCGTTGCCACCCAGCGCGTTCATGCGGCCCGGCACCGGCCTGATCCCGGCCAGGGCGTCGACGGCCTGCTGCAGCGGCACACCGGCCAGCATCAGCACCCCCAGCACCGCGAGCAGGTTGCTGACGTTGAACTCGCCCCAGACTGGCGCTGATACTTCGGTACGGCCCCAGTCGGAAGCCACCATGAAGCGCACGCCGCCGGCATCGAACCTGAGGCCGCTGGCGGTCAGGCGACCTTCGTCCTCGACCAATTCCACTACCGGTGACCTGCCCTCGATGCAGTAGGCAATGCGGTCGATGCGGTCTGCGGTACGGGCCATCAGGCGAATCCCCATCGGATCATCCAGATTGATCACCGCTGCGGGCAAGCCTTCAGCAAGGAACAGCCGGGTCTTGGCGGCCTCGTAGGCAGCCATGGAGCCGTGGTAATCGAGATGATCGCGGGTGAAGTTGGTGAACACCGCGCAATCGAAGGCCACGCCACCGACACGCGCCTGATCCAGCCCGATGGATGAGACTTCCATGGCACAGCCGGCCGCACCGGCATCGGCCATCTTGCGCAACAACTGCTGGAGTTCGATCGCGTCCGGGGTCGTGTTCGGCGCCGTGTTCTGCATAAGCGTATCGATATCGCCAAAGCGGGCTCCCAGGGTGCCAACCACCCCGCAAGGACGACCGCACGCCGTCAGCGCCTGCGCGATCCACTGGCTGACGGAGGTCTTGCCGTTGGTACCGGTTACGCCCGCCATGAACAGGGGCTCGGACGGGGCGCCATAGACCCGGCTGGCAATGGCTCCCACCAACGGTTTCAGCCCGCTGACGCCGACATTCGGCAGTTGCCACCGGGACTGCCAGGCGAAGCCTTCCCGCTCCCACAGCACCGCAACCGCCCCGCTTGCGAGCGCTGCCGGAATGTACTGACGACCGTCCACACGGCCACCGTGCCCGGGGTAGGCAACGAACGTATCGCCAGGATGGAGCCGGCGGCTGTCAGCACAAAGCGATGTCACCTGCGCGCCCTGCGCTTGCAGCTGGCCCAGGATGTTGGCGGCCTGCATTGCTTCACTCTGGGGCGCATCAAGGGAGACACTGAGGGGTGTGCTCACATGCTCTCCTTGACGTTGTCTTCATCGCTCGGCAACACGATCGGCTTCATCGGCGCATCCGGTGCCACGCCCAGCTGCCGCAGCGCGCCACCGACCACCGCACTGAACACCGGCGCTGCCACTTCGCCGCCGAAGTACTTGCCACTGCCGGGTTCGTCGATCATGACGGCCACCACAATGCGCGGATTCGAGACCGGGGCGAAGCCAACGAACGAGCCGCGATATTTCTTCTCGGCATAGACGCCGTTTTCGAGCTTGTGCGCGGTGCCGGTCTTGCCGGCCACGCGATAACCCATGACCTGCGCGCGCGGCGCCGTGCCACCGGGACCGGCTGCCATTTCCAGCATGGTCCGCACCGCGCGGGCCGACGCACTGGAGATGACCGGCGCGCCGAGCACCGGCCCGTCACTCCGGACGAAGGTGACTGGCGCAATGTCACCATCGCGGGCAAAGATGGTGTAGGCGCGTGCCAGCTGGAGCAGCGAAGTGGACAGACCGTACCCATAAGACATGGTGACCTGCTCGATCGGCCGCCAGGTGTTGGCCGGACGCACCTTGCCGGCCACGGCACCAGGGAACTGGACCTGGGGCTGCACGCCAAAGCCCGATTTGTTGAACAGCTCCCACATGTCCTGCCGGTCCATCTGCATCGCCAATTTGGCGGTACCGACGTTGCTCGACTTCTGGATCACTTCAGCCACGGTGAGCGCACCGTGGGGATGCGAATCGGTGATGGTTGACGAACCGAGGGTAAACCTGCCCGGAGCCGTCTGGATCACCGTCTCGGGGCGCACCTTGGCCAGATCCAGCGCCAGTGCCGCCGTGAAGGGCTTGATGGTGGAACCAGGTTCAAAGGTATCGGTGAGAACCCGGTTGCGCAGCTGGGCCCCGGTCAGACCGCCCCGATTGTTCGGGTTGTAAGCCGGCAGGTTGGCCAGCGCCAGCACTTCGCCGGTACGCACGTCGAGGACAACGATGCCACCGGCTTTGGCCTTGTGCAGTTCAACGGCAGCCTTGAGCTGGCTGAAGGCCAGATACTGGATCTTGCTGTCGATCGAGAGCGCAAGGTCCCTGCCTTCGCGCGGTGCGGTGACGCTGGCAACGTCTTCGATGATGTTGCCGCGTCGATCCTTGATGACACGCCGGCTGCCGGCCTTGCCGGCCAGCATCGACTGAAACGCCAGCTCGATGCCTTCCTGCCCGGTCTCATCAACACCGGTAAACCCCAGCACATGCGCGGCGACCTCTCCGGCCGGATAGAAGCGGCGAAACTCCCGTTGCTGGTGTACGCCTGGCAGGTTGAGCTGCACCACGCGGTCAGCCTGGTCGGGTGGCAACTGGCGCTTCAGATAGACGAACTCACGGTCTTCCTGTGCCAGCTTGCGCATCAGTTCTTCGAGCGGCATGTCGAGCACCTGGGCCAGCGATCTGACCTGCTCTGCACTGGCGGCCTTGACGTCGTCCGGGATGGCCCACACCGAACGCACCGGTGTGGAGGAAGCGAGGATTTCGCCATGGCGATCCGTGATCTTGCCGCGGTTGGCCGACACTTCGATGACGCGGCTATAGCGGCTTTCCCCCTTTTGCTGCAGGAAGTCATTGTTCCAGCCCTGCAGGTAGAGCGCACGGGCAATCAGGGTCACGAAACCGATGAAGACCAACGCCAGCATCATGCGCGAGCGCCACAGCGGCAGGCGCAGCGCCAGCACCGGATTGGGCACGGCGCTCATGGCTTTGCTCCCTGGCTGGTGGCGGCAATCCCGTCACGCCCCCGACCATCCGGCACTTCGTTGAGGAACTGGATGCGTCCGGCGTCCGGTATGCGCATGCCCAGCTGCTTGGCAGCCAGACTTTCGACCAGCGCATGCTTGGCCCAGGTCGACTGCTCCAGTTGCAACTGACCCCATTCGATGTCGATGCGCTTTTGCTCTGCCTGCGACCGCTCAAGCTCGGTAAACAACTTGCGGGCACGATGGGTCGATGCCACCGTCGCCAGGGCACTTGCAATGAGCAAGGCAAGCAGGATGAAGTTCGTACGACTCATCGGCTACCCGCCAGTCCGGCGCCTTCCGTCGGCAGTGCCAGGCGTTCGATGACGCGTAGCGTGGCACTGCGCGAACGCGGGTTGGCAGCCACTTCGGCAGCGCGGGGGCGTATCGCCTTGGACGCTAGGCGATATTGCGGCTGCGGCAACTGGTCTGCGCGCAGCGGGACACGTTTGTGCGGCACCGGAGGCTGGGCACGCTCCCGCATGGAATGCTTGACGATCCGGTCTTCCAGCGAGTGGAAGCTGATCACCGCAAGCCGGCCACTGACACGCAAACGGTCCATTGCCTGTTTCAGCCCTGCTTGCAGTTCTTCAAGCTCCTGATTGACGTGAATCCGTAGAGCTTGAAAGGTGCGAGTGGCCGGATCCTGGCCCGGTTCCGGCCGCTGCCGGCACGCACGGAGGACGTCCGCAACGAGGGCGGCAAGTTGCCCGGTTGTGCGGAGGGGTTCAATCGCGCGGCGAGCCACAATCGCTTGTGCAATCTGAAAAGCATGCCGTTCTTCCCCATAATTTTTCAGTGCCTCCCGTATCTGTTGTTCGGTTGCGCCATCAAGCCACTGTGCTGCCGTCATGCCACGCGAGGTATCCATGCGCATGTCCAGCGGCCCGTCACGCCGAAAGGAGAACCCGCGTTCAGCTTCGTCCACCTGCGGCGATGACACGCCCAAATCCATCAACACCCCGTCTACTGCACCCACACCGAGCTCATCAAGTACCGCATCAAAACTGGCGAAGCCGGCATGCACGCACCTAAACTGCGGCGCCGCGGCGCCGATCTGGCCCGCAGCGCGCACCGCTGCCGGGTCCTTGTCGATGGCAATCAGGCGCCCCGCCGTTGACAGATGTGTCAGGATCAGCCGGCTGTGCCCTCCCCTGCCGAAGGTGCAATCCACATAGGTTCCGTCGTGCTTGACCTGAAGGGCGTCGACGGCTTCGCTGAGGAGAACCGTGACGTGACCGGGGGAATCATTCACTCAAGCCTAAAATGAAAAGTTCTCAAGCGCTGGCGGCATGCCCGCAGCGATGGTGTCGCTCTCATGCTGGCCGTAAGCGGCCTGATCCCAGACTTCGAAGTGGCTGCCCATCCCCATCATGGTGACGTCCTTCGACAGGTGCACGGCGTCCCGCAATTCCGGCGATATCAGCACCCGTCCGGCAGCATCCATGTCCACGTCCAGCGCGCTGCCGAGGAAGATCCGTTGCCACCCTTTGGCCGAGAGAGGCCATTTGGCAATCTGTTCACGATGCGCTTCCCAGACCGGGCGCGGGAACAGCAGCAGACAGCCGTGCGGGTGCTTGGTGAGCGTCAGGCGACCCTCGCACTGCAATTGCAGGGCGTCACGATGCCGGGCGGGAATGGTCATCCTTCCCTTGGCATCCAGACTTAGATTTGAGGCGCCCTGAAACATGCCGTTATCCCTGTGTCCCGCATCCCGACCGACTCAACCCGGAGATCGAAAAGCCGATTCAGCCTTCAAATTGAGACATTTTTTACCACTTTTTCCTACATTCTCCCACTGTATTGCATGCCTACTGCAAAATCAAGCACAAATCGTGATTTTTTCAATCAAGACAACGACTTATCGCGCAAATTGGATGAGGGGTTGAATATTTTCTCTTTATAAAACAATGCTCTAAAATATCGAGCTTAAAGTGACTTATGAGGATATCGATCGCGCCGCAGCTGCTTACAAAACGTTACGCAATGCGCTTCGCTCAATGTGCAACTTTTCGACCTGTTAGCACTCTTATGCGAAGAGTGCTAAAATGTCGCCATGCAGGAAAGCCATAAGCTCACCTGCGGCAACGGAAGGAGAACCCATATGACCACTGCCATCGCCCTGCCCCTGAATGCAGCAAATGCCTGGAATCTGCCGGTACCCTCAGCAGTCGGCAGCATTGACAGCTACATTTCGGCGGTAAACCGCTTCCCGATCCTTACCGCAGAGGAAGAGTCACGCTTTGCCCGCGACTTTCGCGACAAGGAGGACCTGCAAGCCGCCGGCCGTCTGGTGCTCTCGCATTTGCGTCTGGTGGTGTCTGTCGCTCGCGGATATCTCGGCTACGGATTGCCGCATGCCGACTTGATCCAGGAAGGCAACATTGGCCTGATGAAGGCGGTCAAACGGTTCGACCCGGAACGGGGTGTACGCCTGGTGTCATTTGCCTTGCACTGGATCAAGGCGGAGATCCACGAATACGTCCTGCGCAATTGGCGCCTGGTCAAAATTGCCACCACCAAGGCACAGCGCAAGTTGTTTTTTAATCTGCGCAGCCACAAGCAGGGGCTCGATTCCTTCACTACCGATCAGGTAGATGATTTGGCGCGCGAACTCAACGTCAAACCGGAGGAGGTGCGGGAGATGGAAATGCGCATCGCCGGCGGTGACACGGCGCTCGAATCGCCGCTCGACAGCGAAGATGACCATGCCTTCGCACCGATCGCGTATCTGGCGGACGGTGCAGACGATCCGGCTCGCGTGCTTGAACTCGAACAAAATGAAGGCAACCGCACCGAGGGTCTTGAGCATGCGCTGGCAGCACTCGATCCACGCAGCCGCCGCATCATCGAGGCACGCTGGCTCAAGGATGAGAAAGACCAGCTCACCTTGCACGACCTGGCGGCCGAGTTCGACGTATCTGCCGAGCGGATCCGCCAGATTGAAGTCAAGGCGATGAAAAAGATGAAACAGTCCATGGCGGAGCTTGCCTGAAAAGCACCGCACTTCTCGAAGGCGTGGTGAACACCATCTTCCAGAGAGCAAAGGGCCATCGCAAGATGGCCCTTTTCATTTCGCAGGCAGCTGCTGCAGTTGTTGGTGCCGCTTGTCTGGATTGAACAGACGACCTACCGCTTACAAGGCGGTTGCTCTACCACTGAGCTAAAGCGGCAACTGCGCTATTTTAGGGGCTCGCCCCGTTTATCGCCAGCACCGTCGAGCGCGACGAGTGCCTACGCAATACTTGTGTCACATTCGCTCACGACTGGGCGTGCGGCTCCGGGGGCATGTAGGCATCCACGGGCAGCACTATCTTGCCACGCACGATAGGCAGGCATGTTGCAGGAAACTCCTGCCGGAAATGGACACCTTCACCCCGCGCCTTGTCGATGAAGCGCTCAAGATGCTGCATGGCGCCGGTCGGCAAATCGTGCAATACCATCAGCGTCCAACTGTTGCCTGCCAGTTGCCCGAGCGCCGTTTCCACCCAGGCGTCCGGCTCTGCCCAATCGCGCGGTATGGCATTCCACAGCACCATCGTGTAATGCTCATCCACCAGGTGCCCAAGCGCTGCTCGCGACAGCAGGTGCGGGCCGATAGTGCCACCGCGCCCGAAGGGTCGAAACAGACGGTCCGGGTGGCTGAGCGCCCCAAGCACGTGCTGTGTTCCGCCTATCTCGATACTGGCCGCTTGTTCGGGGTCCGTTGCCTCACCCAAAGGCACCCGGTGGTACATGCTGTGATTGCCGATCCAGTGCCCTTCTGCACGGGCCCGCTCCGCGAGCGCACGGCACTTCGGATCCAAGAGCTTCTCGCCCACGCCGAAGAAGGTACTGCGGATTCCCGTCCTCCCAAGAACATCCAGAACACCGGGCGTCGTCGCCAGATCGGGGCCGTTGTCAAAAGTGAGAGTAAGGTCAAGCATGAAGTCGCTCATCCGGCACTGTGGCGCGCCTGAATCTGGGGGTGGCGTGACCCTGCGCCGATAGGCTATCGCCTATTTGACGATTTTCAGCTGCGGCTTGCTGCCCTTTTTGGGACGCTCTGGCGCGGTTGCCGGTGACGGATTGTCGACCTTCGCATCTGGCCGGTGCTCCACACGGGTTTCGGCCACTTCGAATCCCATGCCATGGCCGTTCTCCCGGGCATAAATGGCGGCCACCCGTTCAATGGGTACCGAAATCTCGCGCGCCACCCCGCCAAACCGGGCGGCGAAACTGACCCGCTCATTGTCAATCTTCAGTCCGCTGGTGGCATCAAACGAGATATTCAGAACGATCTGACCATCCTTGACAAACTCGGGCGGGACCACAGTCCGCTCATCCACCACCACGGCCAAATAGGGCGTAAAGCCGTGGTCGGTGCACCATTCATACAAGGCGCGCAGGAAGTACGGCTTGGTCGAAGGTGCTCCTTCGGGCAGCGCATCCACAGTATCGTCAGCCACGCGCAACCCCACTCCGCGCAGTTACTTGCGCATGACCTTTTCAGAGGGCGTGAGCGCCTCAAAGAACGCTGGGCGGCTGAAAATACGTTCGGCGTATTTTTGTACCGGCGCAGCCTGACGCGGCAGATCGATGCCGTAATGGTCCAAACGCCACAACAGCGGCGCAATCGCCACGTCGAGCATCGAAAACTCCTCGCCCAGCATCCACTTCTGCTTGGCCAGCGCCGGAGCGAGTTGCGTCAGCACTTCTGCCGATCGCTCACGCGCCTTGTCCTGCTGTTTCTGGTTGCCTTTCTCCAGCGTATCGATGTGGACAAACAATTCCTTCTCGAAATTGTGCAGGAACAACCGGGTGCGGCCTCGCATGACCGGGTCCGCCGGCATCAACTGCGGATGAGGGAAGCGCTCGTCGATGTACTCGTTGATGATGTTGGACTCGTACAGGATCAGGTCGCGTTCAACCAGAATCGGCACTTGCCCGTATGGATTCATCACCGAAATGTCTTCCGGCTTGTTGAACAGATCGATGTCCTTGATCTCGAAGTCCATGCCTTTCTCGTAAAGCACGAAACGGCAGCGATGCGAAAACGGACAGGTGGTACCTGAATACAGAATCATGATGAGCAGCCTTAAAGGTCAGCGTAAATCAAAGCGCAACCTGCCCGGGAATACGGGCAGATGCATCGGTTGCGACCCGCCTAGTGGATCTTCTTCCAGAACGCGCTGTTAAGCCACCACGCGCATGGGAGGAGGAACAGGCCCAGGAAAATCAGCACCAGCACACCCAGTTGCTTGCGAAAGGCAGCATCCGGTTCGCCCATCCAGACCAGGAAACCCACCAGGTCCCCGACAGCATTGTCGTACTGAAGTTTGTTCATGGTGCCAGGCTTGGTGATTTCGAACCCTTCGAACACCTCGACAGTCTTGGTCTTGTCGTGCGGATCCGGTACCTTGGCAAACTTGGCACGCTGCTCGCCCTGCAGTTCCCACAATACGTGCGGCATGCCCACGTTGTTGAACACGATGTTGTTCCAGCCGGTCTCGCGCGAGGAATCCCTGTAAAAGGTGCGCAGATAGGTGTACAACCAGTCCGCACCCGACCCGGCACCCGAAGCGCGGGAACGTGCAATCACCGAAAGATCCGGCGGCGCGGCGCCAAACCATTCCTTCCCGTCCTTGCGGGTGAGTGAAACCGTCATCAGCTCCCCCACCTTCTCGCCCGTAAACAAAAGGTTGCCCTTGATCTGTTCATCGGTCAAACCAATATCGCGCAATTTGGTATACCGCATCGATTGCGCGCCATGGCAGTTCAGGCAGTAATTGACGAACAGTTTCGCGCCCCGCTGCAGTGCCTGCACATCGGTAGAACGATCGCCCGGAGCACGCTCCAGCTTGACGTTGCTCTCGGCTGCGTGTGCACCGGCCCCAAGTATCAGGGCGGTGATGATGGAAATCAGGATGTTTTTCATGTCATCAGCGCCTTACATCGTCACACGGTCTGGCACGGGCTTGAACTCGCCCATGCGGCTCCACCATGGCATGCCAAGGAAGAAGCCGAAATAGATCACGGTGCAGATTTGCGAAACCAGTTCACCCACTGGCGAAGGTGGCAGTGTGCCGAGGTAACCCAGAATCAGAAATGCCACCACAAACAGCGTGTAGATGTATTTGTGCAGGGTCGGCCGGTAGCGAATCGACTTGACCGGCGAGCGGTCTAGCCAAGGCAGGAACAGGAAGATCAGCGTCGAAGCCCCCATCGCTACCACGCCCCAGACCTTGGCATCGATCCAGAAGAACGGCCACACCATCGCACGCAGGATGGAGTAGTACGGCGTGAAATACCACACCGGAGCAATGTGCTCGGGCGTCTTCAATGGGTCTGCCGGGATGAAATTGTTGTACTCGAGGAAATATCCGCCCATCTCCGGTGCAAAGAAGACGATGACCGAAAAGATCATCAGGAATATCACCACACCAAAAATGTCATGCACGGTGTAGTACGGATGGAACGGAATGCCGTCGAGCGGCTTGCCGTTTGCATCCTTCTTTTCCTTGATTTCAATACCGTCAGGATTGTTCGAGCCGACTTCATGCAAGGCAAGGATGTGAGCCGCCACCAGCCCAAGGATCACCAGTGGGAGTGCAATCACATGGAAGGCGAAGAAGCGATTGAGCGTGGCGTCCGAGACCACGTAATCACCGCGAATCCAGATCGACAGATCCGGGCCGATGACCGGGATGGCCGCAAACAGGTTGACGATCACCTGGGCACCCCAGTAAGACATCTGACCCCAGGGAAGGAGGTAACCAAAGAAGGCCTCGCCCATCAGGGTAAGAAAGATGAGCACGCCAAAGATCCAGATCAGCTCGCGCGGCTTGCGATAGGAGCCATAGAGCAGACCTCTGAACATATGCAGGTAAATGACCACGAAGAACATCGAGGCGCCGGTGGAGTGCATATAGCGGATCAACCATCCCCACGGCACTTCGCGCATGATGTACTCGACCGACTCGAACGCCTTGGCTGCATCCGGCTTGTAATGCATCACCAGGAAAATGCCGGTCACGATCTGGATCACCAGCACCAGCATGGCGAGCGAGCCGAAGAAATACCAGAAATTGAAGTTCTTGGGTGCGTAGTACTCGGAAAGATGGCCTTTCCAGTTTTCCATCAGGGGAAAGCGCTGATCCACCCAGGTCAACAGACCGCTGGCAGGTTTGTCGAGCGCGCCCAAACCGGTCACGACAACAGGTTCTTTTGGTCCAGCCATGCTTACGCTCCCTTCTTCTTGTCGTCGCCAATAAGCAATTTGCTATCGGACAAATACATGTGCGGCGGCACCTCCAGATTGTCAGGCGCCGGCTTGGCCTTGTAGACGCGCCCGGCCAGGTCAAACGTGGAGCCATGGCAGGGACAGACAAAACCCATGTCATTGCCGAGCGCCACATTGGCACCAGCGGCAAAGGGGCCCGAAGGCGAGCATCCCAAATGGGAACAAATGCCTACTGCGACCAGGATTTCCGGCTTGATCGAACGATGCGGGTTACGGCAATACTCGGGCGTCAATTCCGAAGGCTTGCGATCTGATTTCGGATCGGCCAGCTGCGGCTCAGCCTTTGAAAGGGAATCGAGCATCTCCTTGGTGCGCCGAACAATCCAGACCGGCTTGCCACGCCATTCCACCACCATCCGCTCGCCGTCCTTGAGCTGGCTGATATCCACCTCGACAGGCGCACCCGCTGCCTTGGCTTTTTCCGAAGGCTGAAATGTCAGTGCAAAAGGCAGGGCTGTGCACAGCCCTCCGATACCACCCACTAGCGAGGTCGTGACGATAGCGCCACGCCGACCGCTGTCCACCGGTTGCTCGTTGCTCATGAAGTCCTCAACATTGAAAAATGAGCGTAAGGGAAGTAAATCTACATCGAGTTGCAAGGAACGTTAAATTATATCGCACTGCAGCGGGCGAATAAAGCTCTTTCCGGTATTTTCCTTTTTAATCATGCGGTTAGGATGAATTCGGCGGAATTGCCAAAGTCTCCCACAACGGCTAATCTCCGGGGCACCAAAACTTGAAGGGGGAATGACCATGAGCATTGTGCAGGAATTCAAGCAATTCGCCGTGAAGGGCAACGTAATCGACCTCGCCGTGGGCGTGATCATCGGCGGGGCCTTTGGCAAGATCGTCGACTCGGTGGTCGGCGACATCATCATGCCGATTGTCAGCAAAATCTTCGGCGGGCTCGATTTTTCGAACTACTTCATTCCTTTGGCGGGCCAGACGGCAGCCACTCTGGCGGACGCCAAGAAAGCGGGCGCAGTGCTCGCCTATGGCAACTTTCTGACGATCGCGCTCAATTTCATCATCCTGGCTTTCATCATCTTCATGATGGTCAAGCAGGTCAACAGATTGAAGAAGGATGCCCCGCCGGCACCTGCTCCCGCAACACCGGAGGACGTGTTGCTGCTGCGTGAAATTCGCGATTCGCTGAAAAAATAGGCACGGCAGGCCCGCTGCCTTTCTGCCTCCCGGCGCATCCGTCAGTGCGCCGGCCAAGGTGCGTCGCCGAAGCCGAAGGCGTCCTCCCGAATCGGCCCCCGGGCCGACCCGGCGTTCCCGCGATTTCACTCGCGGGTTCAGGCAGGATTATCGATATCAATAAACTGGTGTTCCAGGCCATGGGTGACGCGGGCCCACTCACCAACGGCCTGCACGCCATAACGTTCGGTAGCATGGTGGCCGGCGGCGATATATGGCACGCCGGCCTCCCTTGCCAGATGCGTTGTCTGCTCGGAGATCTCGCCGGACAGAAATGCATCACACCCGGTAGCCAACGCGGCCTCAAAGTAGCCCTGCGCGCCACCACTGCACCAGGCCACGCGACGCACCGGCCGATCCAGCGGACCGACCGCCAGCGCGGCCCGGCCCAACCTGGCGGACACGTGAGCGAGCAAGGATTGTCCGGAAGTCGCCTCGGGGAGGCTGCCCAAAAAGCCAATCTCCTGTTCGGCAAAGCGCCCGCTGGTAATGAACCCGAGGCGTAATGCCAGTTGTGCGTTGTTACCCAGTTCGGCGTGCGCATCCAATGGCAAATGGTAGGCAAACACATTCAACTGGTGTTTCAGCAGCAGCGCCAGTCGCTGCTTGCGCGGCCCGACGACGCGCATGTCATCCCCTTTCCAGAACAAGCCATGGTGAACCAGGATCGCATCTGCCTGGTGTTCGATCGCGGCTTCAATCAAAGCCAGACTGCAAGTGACGCCAGTGACGATCCGGCGCACATCGGCCCGCCCTTCCACCTGCAAACCATTTGGGCAATAATCGCGGAACCGTCCTGCATCAAGCAGGACATCCAGTGCACTGCGCAGATCTTCACGATTCATCCACCACTCCATGTTGCGACACTTTTGGCTGATTTTCGCTCAAGCGGCAACGGTGTGCCTGGCAGTCTGGTTTGTGGTGGTGACGCTGCGCCCAGATTGGATTGCCCGGCCAGCTTCTCCGCCCGCATCGACCTCGGCCCCCGCCAATAGCCCGGCGGCGGTAACGCTGACGCAATCCGTTTCCCCGCCAGTCGACGCCCCCAAAGCCGGCTTTGCCGACGCTGCCAAAAAAGCCATGCCAGCGGTCGTCAATATCTTCACCGCCAAGGAAGTCAAGGCCCAGCGACATCCCTTCCTCGACGACCCCTTGTTTCGCCATTTCTTTGGCCGTGATTTCGATCCCAAGGGGGAATCTTCGACGCGCCGCTCCTCCAGCCTTGGAAGCGGCGTGATCGTCGGGCCGGAAGGAATCGTGCTGACCAACTACCACGTGATCGAATCGGCGGACGAAATCGAAGTGCTGCTCGCCGATGGCCGCCGTGCCTCGGCCAAAATCGTCGGCGGCGACCCCGACACCGATCTGGCCGTGATCAAGATTGACCTGCCCAATTTGCCGTCGATCGTGTTTGGCCGCCCCGAATCTGCGCGGGTAGGTGATGTGGTGCTGGCAATCGGCAATCCTTTCGGCGTCGGGCAGACGGTCACCATGGGCATCGTCTCTGCCCTTGGACGTTCGCAGCTCGGCATCAACACCTTCGAGAACTTCATCCAGACCGACGCGGCGATCAATCCGGGCAATT
>CAYUEG010000017.1:0-2667 GCA_964443245.1 uncultured Burkholderiales bacterium
TGGATGCGCCTCGATGCCGAGGGCATTCGCATCGTCGATGTGCGCGACGAACGGGCCGCCGTCTACATGGCACATGCCGAGGCACAACTGACCGGCGGCTTCGGCGTGGCGCTGGTCACCGCCGGGCCGGGGGTGACCAACGCGATGACCGGCATTGCCAATGCGCATACATCACGCACGCCGGTGCTGGTGCTCTCCGGCGTGCCGCCACGCCCACAGGAAAATCGCGGCGCGCTGCAAGACATGATGCATACCGAGCTGGTGCGTTCGATCACACGCTACGCGCGCACGGTGCGCGAGCCGGCCCTGGTGCTGCAGGAACTCGACCGCGCCGTCGCGCACGCGCAGGGGCATGGTGGCGACCCGGGGCCGGTGTATCTGGATTTCCCGGTCGACACCCTGCGCGCCGAAGTGCCGCAAGCAGTGCAATTGCCCGAGCACTTTCAGGGGCGGCCAGCGCCGCGCATGGCTCCTGACGCGGCGGCCGTGCAGGCTGCGGTCGATCTGTTGTGGTCGGCCAAACGACCCCTGTTCATCACCGGGCGGGGGGCGCAGGGTGCGGGGGCGCCGCTGGCTGCCCTGCTCACGCGCCTCAATGCCGCGTATCTCGATACCGGCGAGAGCCGCGGGTTGATCCCCGAGACCCACCCCTCGGTGGTGGGCGCAATGCGCGGCAGCGTGATGGGCCAGGCCGACCTGGTGGTCACCATCGGGCGCCGCCTCGACTTTCAGCTCGCCTACGGTTCACCGGCGGTGTTCGGGCAGGCACAGTGGCTGCGTATTGCCGACGCGGCCTCCGAGCTCACCGACAACCGGCGCGGCGCGGTGGAACTGTTTGCCACACCGGTGCTGGCACTTGAAGCGATTCTCGCGGCGGCCGGTACCCGCCAGCCGGCTGGCGACCCAACGTGGCTCAGCGCACTGCGCGCCAAGCACGATGAACGCTCCGCCAGCCTCGTGGCCAGCATGCGCGCGGCGCCGGCCGGGACGGACGGGCGCATGCATCCCAACCGTGTGATTTCGGCGTTGAGAGAACAACTGCCGGCCGATGCGGTGGTCGTTGCCGACGGCGGCGATTTCCTGAGCTTCGCACGCGTCGGCCTGCCCGCCTCCACCTATCTTGACCCGGGGCCGCTCGGCTGCATCGGCATCGGCACGCCGTTCGGCATTGCCGCGAGCCTGGCCTGCCCGGAGCGCGTGGTGGTGGTGGCCACCGGCGACGGCGCCTTCGGCTTCAACGCCATGGAAATCGATACCGCCGTCCGCCACCGTGCGCCGGTGCTGGTGGTGGTGGCCAACAATGGCTCATGGGCCATCGAGGTGCGCGATCAGCAGGAGACCCACGGCAAGGTGGTCGGCACCACACTGCAATTCGCCGACCACGCGGCGATGGCGCGCGGCTTCGGCATGCATGCCGAGCGGGTCGAAAAACCCCAAGACCTGCCGGATGCGATTCGCCGCGCACTGGCGAACCGCCCGGCCCTGCTCGACGTGGTGGTCACACCGGAGCCGGCCTCGTCGGATGCCAAATCCGGCCTCGCCTGGGTGCCCGACCTGCAGCCGCTGGCTGCGTGGGACGATGCAGAACGTCGCTGGCGCGAGGGGGCTTGACCTGTCAGGTCGAGTAGCATTGCGGCCATGAAAGCACTCGTCAGCCAGCCCAGCCTCGTGCAACAGGTGCAGGACGCCATCCTCGCCGAGATCGCCTCGGGCAAATTGCCGCCCGGCTCGCGCATCATCCAGGAGCAGCTCGCGCAGGAACTCGGCGTATCACGCCAGCCGGTGCAGCAGGCGCTGGCGGTGTTGCGCAAGCTGCACGTGCTGCGCGATGCACCGGGGCGCGGCCTGCTGGTGGCGCCGCTTGATCTCGACCACGTGCGCAACATGTACGACATGCGCGCCGTCATCGAAGGCCTGGCGTTCCGCGAAGCGGCGAGCCGCAATGCCGCGCGCGCCGCAGCCGAAGGCCCGGCGCTGATCACCGCGGGCCGCAAGGCGGTGGCACAGGGGTCGGTGGCGGCAATGATCAAGGCCGATGTGGCGTTCCACGATTTTGTCTACACGCTGTCCGAAAACCCGCTGATCGCCCCGGCGATGGAAGCGCACTGGAGCAACACGCAGCGCGTGATGGGCGAGGTGTTGATGCGCGACGAACGGCCGCGCAACATCTGGGACCAGCACGAGGCCCTGCTTGATCTGGTGATCGCGGGCGACGCCGCCAGGGCGGAGAAGTCGGCCCGGCAGCACATCGAACAGGCGGCCGACTTCATGATCAAACGCCTGAGCCGCACCACAACCGATGGCGGCAAACCCACCTGAACGGCCGCAACGCCCCGAACCCGACACCAGACCCGCCATGAGTGCAGACCAGGTCACCGCCACCTATCTGATCGAAACCCCCCACAGCCTGGAGCACGCCGCTGCGGTGCTGGCGGGCGAACAGTCGAGCGGAACTTTCGTCGCGGTGCCGGGCGAAACCATCGAGCTGAAGGAAAAATACGGTGCGCGGGTGTTGCGCATCGACGAACTCGATTCAAGCGCGCACCCCGCACTGCCCGGATCGAAAGCCCCGAAATCGGCGGGTGCGGCCCCGTTGTACCGGCGTGGCCGCATCGTGGTGTCGTTTCCGCTGCACAACATCGGGCCATCGCTGCCGACCTTGCTCTC
>CAYUEG010000017.1:2767-48634 GCA_964443245.1 uncultured Burkholderiales bacterium
GGCGACATTGACCACATGCTGCGCAGCCATGACCTGGTGCGCGATCTGGGCGGCACCTGCGTGATGGTCAACGTCAACGCGGTGGGAGTGGCCGCCGTCGCGCATCTGCGCCGGCACTGCGCCTTGCCGATCCACGGCCATCGCGCCATGTACGGCGCCTTCGCCCGCGCCCCCTGGCTGGGCATCGGCTTTCGCGCATTCCAGAAGATTTACCGCACCGCCGGGGTGGACCATCTGCACGTCGGCGGCTTTGACGGCAAGTTCTACGAATCGAATGCCGAGGTGGCGCAAGCGATCCGCGATTGCCTTACCCCGCTGTATGGTGACAACGGCGACTACCGCGTCATGCCGGTGATCTCGTCCGCACAATGGGCTGGCTCGGCACCCGACATCTACCAGGCTACCGGCACCACCGATGTGCTGCACCTGGCCGGCGGCGGCATCATCGGGCACCCGGGCGGCATCGCGGCCGGCGTGCGTAGCATGCAGCAGGGATGGGAAGCCGCCATGGCCGGCATCCACCTGGCCGACCATGCACGCACCCGCCCCGAGCTTGCGGCTGCTATCGAGAAATTCGGCAAGCGCAGCGCATGAACCCCGCGCTGACGCTGACCTTCTATGGCGACGACTTCACCGGCTCCACCGACGCCATGGAGGCGCTGGCGCTCGCCGGGCTGCGCACCCTCCTGTTTCTGCGTACGCCTTCCGCACACGAGATCGCCACCCGCTATGCCGATGTGAAGTGCATCGGTGTCGCGGGCACCAGCCGCGCGATGTCTCCCGCCGAAATGGACGCGGAACTCGCGCCGGTGCTGGCGGCGCTGTGGTCGCTGGGGGCGCCGCTGTTGCACTACAAGGTGTGTTCCACCTTCGACTCGGCGCCGCAAATCGGCTCCATCGGTCATGTGGTGGACTTCGCGCGCCGGCATCTGAACGCCGGGCGCACCGTGCCGATCGTGGCGGGCTCGCCGCCGCTGCGGCGCTACACCGTGTTCGGCAACCATTTCGCTGCGGCGGGCGAAGCGGTCCATCGTCTCGACCGCCACCCGACCATGGCGCGACACCCGGTCACACCCATGCATGAAGCCGATCTGATGCGCCACCTCGCAGCGCAGACCAGCGGTGAGGTGCGTCTGATGAGCCTCACTGATCTCGATGGCACACCGGCCGAAATCGATGCGCGTTTTGCACAGCGCATGGCCACCGCTCCGGCGATGCTGCTGTTCGATGTGCTCGACCAGGCCCGCCTGCGCGAGACCGGCCGCCTGCTCTGGGAACCAGCGCAACACGCACCCCAGTTCGTGGTCGGCTCATCCGGGGTGGGATACGCACTGGCCGCGTGGTGGCGGGCGGCCGGCCTCATCCCCGATGCCAAAACCCGATTCCCGACGATTGCGCCGGTGCGGCAACTGCTGGTGCTGTCGGGCAGCGCTTCGCCGGTGACGGCGCAACAGATCGCATGGGCCCGCGCCCACGGCTTCGAAACCCTGCGCGTGCCGGCAGCCGCGCTGATGCAGGCGCAGGCGGCAGCACCCTCCTGGGTGGCGTTACAGGAACAAGCCATCGCGGCATGGTCCCGTGGTGCCAGCATCGTGCTCTACACCGCAGAGGGGCCGGACGACCCGGCGATTGCCGAGGCCCGGGCGGTGATGCCCGCAGACGGCCATTCGGCCCGCTTGCTGGGCGGCGCGCTCGGGCGACTGGCGCGCGAGTTGATCGCGCGCACCGGCCTCAGGCGGCTGCTGATCGCCGGCGGCGACACGTCCAGCTACGCGATGCAGGAATTGGGCGTGCACGCACTGGAAATGGCGGCAGAGCTCACTCCGGGTGCACCGTTGTGCCGGGCGCACGCGGATGACCCGCTCATTGACGGCGTCGAGCTTGCCCTCAAGGGCGGCCAGATGGGCGGGCAGGATTATTTCGGGCGTGTGCGCGGCGATTGAGCGCGGCGCCCGTGACATCTCTTCACAGGATCAACCACCAGGATCGAGACCACCATGACATCCACTTCCACCATCACACGCGTCGCTCTCGTCACCGGCGCTGCCAAAGGCATTGGCGCAGCCATTGCCGAGCGCCTGGCCCGTGCCGGCCATCAGATCGTGATCGGCGACATCGACGAAGCCCAGGCCCGCGCCACCGCCGAGGCCCTCAAGAGCGGCGGGCATCGGGCCGATGCCGTGCGGCTCGATGTCAGCAACGCAGAGTCTGTCGCTGCGGCATTCGCGCACATCGATGCGCAATGGAAGCGTTGCGACATCGTGGTGAACAACGCCGGCATTGCGAAGACGGCGCCCTTCCTCGACTTTCCGCTCGATAGCTGGCAGGCGCACCTGAACGTGAACCTTACCGGGGTGCTGCTGTGCTCGCAAACCGGTGGCCGCCTGATGCGCCGTGAAGGCTGGGGGCGCATCATCAACCTCGCCTCGGTGGCCGGCATGCGCGCTGTCGGCGTGGGCCGCACCGGCTATGGCACCTCCAAAGCCGCCGTCATCGGGCTGACGCGCCAGATGGCCGTCGAGCTGGCCGAGTACAACATTACCGCCAACGCAGTGGCACCCGGCCCGGTCGATACGCCGATGACCAAGGTACTGCATTCGCCGGCCTTCCGGCAGGCCTACACGAGCGCGATCCCGATGCGACGTTACGGCACCCCCGAGGAAATCGCCGCAGCCGTGGCCTATCTCGCCTCCGAGGATGCCGGTTACGTCACCGGCACCGTGCTGCCGCTCGATGGCGGCTTCCTTGCCTCGGGCGCGCACCAGTGGTGACCCGCGGCACGCTCAGGCAAGATCAAAGCGATCCAGATTCATCACCTTGGTCCACGCCGCCACGAAGTCCTGCACGAACTTTCGTTGCGCGTCGCTCGACGCGTAGACTTCCGCAATGGCGCGCAGCTGCGCATTGGAGCCGAACACCAGGTCCGCCACGGTACCCGTCCACTTGATGGCACCAGTTGACCGGTCCCGACCTTCGAGCACGTTTTCGGCATTGGCAGACTGCTGCCACTGGGTGCGCATATCGAGCAGGTTGACAAAGAAGTCGTTGCTGAGGGTTTCGGGGCGTTGCGTGAACACGCCGTGCTGCGCCTGGCCAACATTGGCTCCGAGTACACGCAGGCCACCGACCAGCACCGTCATCTCCGGTGCGGTGAGGGTCAGGAGATTGGCGCGGTCGAGCAACAACTCGGCAGTGGCCCCTTCGAGCCCCTTGCGCACGTAGTTGCGAAAGCCGTCGGCCGCCGGCTCGAGCACGGCAAACGATTCGACGTCGGTGTGCTCCTGCGCGGCGTCCATCCGGCCTGGCGCAAACGGCACCTCGATCGCCACACCGGCTTTCTTGGCAGCCGCTTCGACGGCGGCACCACCGGCCAGCACGATCAGATCAGCGAGCGAAATCTTCTTGGCGCTTTTATTCTGTCCCTGCCGCGCGTTGAACGCCTGCGCAATTGCTTCGAGTCTGGGCAGCACCTTCGCCAATTCTGCCGGCTGGTTGACTTCCCAATCCTTCTGCGGCGCCAGGCGAATCCGTGCACCGTTGGCGCCGCCGCGCTTGTCGCTGCCACGGAAGCTGGCTGCCGACGCCCAGGCGGTGCTGACCAATTGCGGGATCGACAACCCGCTGGCGAGCACCTCCGCCTTGAGGGCGGCGATGTCCTGCGCATCCACCAGGGCATGGTCGACCGCGGGAATCGGGTCTTGCCAGATCAGCGTTTCATTGGGCACCAGTTTGCCGAGGTAGCGGGCACGCGGCCCCATGTCGCGGTGGGTGAGCTTGTACCAGGCACGCGCGAATGCGTCGTGGAAAGCCTTGGGGTCGGCAAGAAAGCGGCGCGAAATCTTCTCGTAGGCCGGGTCCATGCGCAAGGCCATGTCAGCTGTGGTCATCATCGGTGCGTGGCGTTTGGCCGGGTCATGTGCATCGGGCACGGTGGTGGCTGCAGCCGGGTCAGTGGGCTTCCACTGGTGGGCGCCGGCAGGGCTTTTGGTGAGTTCCCACTCGTAGCCGAACAGGGTTTCGAAATAGCCGTTGTCCCACTTGGTCGGGTTCGGGGTCCAGGCGCCTTCGATGCCGCTGGTGATGGTGTGCACGCCCTTGCCGCTGCCAAAGCTGTTCTTCCAGCCCAGGCCCTGCTCTTCGATGCCGGCACCTTCCGGTTCGCGGCCCACCTGCGCAGCATCGCCGGCCCCGTGGGCCTTGCCAAACGTGTGGCCGCCGGCAATCAGGGCCACGGTCTCTTCGTCGTTCATGGCCATGCGCGCAAAGGTTTCGCGGATATCGCGTGCCGAGCCCAGCGGATCGGGTTTGCCGTTCGGGCCTTCCGGATTCACATAGATCAGGCCCATCTGCACCGCGCCCAGGGGCTTGGCCAGTTCACGATCGCCGCTGTAGCGCGCATCGCCCAGCCAGGTGGTTTCCGGGCCCCAATAAATTTCGTCTTCCGGCTCCCAGATATCGGGGCGACCGCCAGCGAAACCGAAGGTTTTGAAGCCCATCGACTCCATGGCGACGTTGCCGGCGAGCACCAGCAGATCAGCCCATGACAGATTATTGCCGTATTTCTGCTTGATCGGCCAGAGCAGGCGGCGCGCCTTGTCGAGATTGCCGTTGTCGGGCCAGCTGTTGAGGGGCGCGAAACGCTGCGCACCAGTGCCGGCGCCTCCGCGCCCGTCGCTGGTGCGATAGGTACCGGCTGCATGCCAGGTCATGCGCACGAAAAGCGGGCCGTAGTGGCCATAATCGGCCGGCCACCAGTCTTGGGAATCGGTCATCAGGGCCGTGAGGTCCTTGACCACGGCATCCAGATCCAGCGTCTTGAAGGCAGCGGCGTAATCGAACGTTGCACCCAGAGGATTCGATTTGGACGACTGCGTGTGCAGCGCCTTCAGGTTCAGTTGATTCGGCCACCAGGTGGCATTGGAAGGGGCATTCGGCGTGCCGGCGCGGGCGTGCACACCGGAAGCAGCGCGATTG
Source organism: uncultured Burkholderiales bacterium (assembly GCA_964443245.1). Taxonomy (GTDB): domain Bacteria; phylum Pseudomonadota; class Gammaproteobacteria; order Burkholderiales; family JAEUOS01; genus CANJDH01. The sequence goes on from CAYUEG010000017.1 coordinate 7,742, forward strand.
CGGGCGGCACCCGAGAAAGGACAAGTGGCTTGACTGGACATGATCGGCTCCTCAAATCGTTGAAAGATGACAACGAGGGTCAGTATGGGAGCCGCAGATCAATAAATCCAATCAATTATAAAAATTTCTTCGATAGTTAAAACCTTAACCCCGCAGAAACCTGCCAAACCCAGTTCACGGAAACAGGTCAGCCTCCCGCAGGGAAGCACCTTGCTGATCCTTGCCCGAGAGCACGGGCGAAATGCCCTGCGGCCAGTCGATCGCAATGCCGGGTTCATCCCAGGCAATGCAGCGTTCATGCTCCGGTGCCCAGTAGTCAGTCGTTTTGTAGAGCACCTCGGCGAATTCGGAGAGCACCAGAAAGCCGTGTGCAAACCCCTCGGGGATCCAGGCCTGCAGATGGTTCTCCGCGGAAAGCACCTGCCCGACCCATTTGCCGAAGGTGGCGGAAGAACGACGCAGGTCGACCGCCACATCAAATATCTCCCCTGACACCACACGCACCAGCTTGGCCTGCGGCTGCCTGATCTGGTAGTGCAACCCGCGCAGCACGTTGCGCGCCGAGCGTGAATGGTTGTCCTGCACAAAGCGCACTGCACGACCGGCGACCTCGGCAAACACCCGCTCATTGAAACTCTCGAAAAAGAATCCGCGGGCATCGCCAAAGACGCGCGGTTCCAGCAGCAGCACATCCGGGATGGCCAGAGACGTCGCTTTCATCGTGCCTTCACCTCGTCGAGCACCTGCAGCAGGTAGCGGCCGTAGCCGCTCTTTTCGAGCGGGCGCGCCAGCTTTTCCAAGGCCGCAGCATCAATCCACTTCTGACGGAAGGCGATCTCTTCCGGGCAGGAAACCTTCAGCCCCTGCCGATTCTCCAGGGTGGCGATAAATTGGCTGGCCTCAAGCATGGATTCGTGGGTGCCGGTGTCAAGCCAGGCATAGCCGCGCCCCATGATCTCGACATCCAGCTTGCCATCTTCCAGGTAGAGTCGGTTCAGATCGGTAATTTCCAGCTCCCCGCGTGCCGAAGGCTTCAAGGCCTGCGCCCGCTGCACCACGGTATTGTCATAAAAGTACAGCCCCGTGACAGCGTAGCTCGATTTTGGTTGCGCCGGCTTTTCTTCCAGGCTGACAGCACGACCGCTGCGATCAAACTCCACCACCCCATAGCGCTCCGGATCATTGACGTGATAGGCAAACACCGTGGCGCCGGAAGTCCGGGTTGCAGCACTGGAGAGCAAGCGATGGAACTCGTGGCCGTAGAACAGGTTGTCACCCAGCACCAGGGCACTGGGGGCACCGTCCAGAAAGGGTGCGCCAATCAGGAACGCTTGTGCCAGGCCATCGGGCGACGGCTGGACCGCATAGCTGAAATGCATGCCCCACTGCCTGCCATCCTGCAGGAGCTGCTGAAAGCGCGGCGTATCCTGCGGTGTGGAGATGATCAGCACATCGCGAATCCCCGCCAGCATCAGCGTGCTCAAGGGGTAATAGATCATCGGTTTGTCGAACACCGGCAGCAACTGCTTGGAGACAGCCAGCGTCGCCGGGTGCAAGCGTGAGCCGGTGCCACCGGCGAGGATGATGCCTTTTCGGGTCATGTTGATTCCCTTGCTGATTCCTTAGCCTTCAATGTAGAGACCAGTTCGCGTACGCCTTCCTGCCAGGGCGGCATTGTCAGGCCAAACGTGCGGCAAAGTTTGCCGGTATCCAGCCTGGAATTGGCCGGCCGCTTCGCCACCGCCGGGTAGCTGGCCGCATGAATCGGATGGATCGATCCTGGCGCCACTGCAAGGGGATAGCCGATCTCGCGCGCAACCCGCAGCAGATAGGTGGCGTACCCGTGCCAGGAAACTTCCCCTGCCGCCGCCAGGTGGTAGAGCCCCGTGGCGCGCGGCGCACACCCTGCATCACCCAGTACCTTCTGCAACACCCTGGCGGTGGTGCCGGCGATCAGTTGCGCACCGGTAGGCGCCCCGAGCTGATCGTCTACCACCTTCATTTCCGTGCGCTCCTGCGCCAGGCGCAGCATGGTCTTCGCAAAGTTGGCGCCGTGCGCGCCGTAGACCCAACTGGTGCGGAACACGAGGTGCCGGCAACCACTGCGGGTGACGGCTTGTTCTCCGGCAAGCTTGCTGGCGCCATAAACGCTCAAAGGCGCGGGCAGATCCTCTTCCGTATACGGCCCGGCCTTCTGCCCGTCAAAGACGTAGTCCGTCGAGTAGTGCACCAGCCAGCCGCCCAGGGTGCGCATTTCAGCTGCCAGCAGCGCGACGGCTTCTGCGTTCACGCGCATCGCCACGTCCCGATGGCTCTCGGCCGCATCCACTGCCGTATAGGCTGCCGCGTTGACCAGCACGGCGGGCGCGTGATGCCTGACCAGCATGGAGAGAGCATCGAAGTCCGTGAGGTCTGCCTCCTTGCGCCCGCAGCTGACGACCTGCCCCAGGGAAGCCAGTGCCCCCTGCAAGGCGTGACCGACCTGGCCATCCTTGCCCAGCAGCAGAATCTTCATTGGTATTGCGTTTCCACCCACTGCCGGTAACTGCCATCCGTGACTCCCGCGATCCACTCCGGATGGGACAGATACCACGCCACCGTCTTGCGCAACCCGCTCTCGAAGGTTTCCTGCGGACGCCAGCCGAGCGTGCGCTCGATTTTCCGGGCATCAATCGCGTAACGCCGGTCATGCCCCGGGCGATCCTTGACAAACTGGATCTGCGTCGAGTACGAGAGACCGTCCCCACGCGGCTTCAATTCATCCAGCAAACCGCACAGCGCATGCACCACTTCAAGGTTGGTCTTCTCGTTCCAGCCGCCGACGTTGTAGGTGTCACCTACCGTGCCCTGTTGCAGCACCGTGCGAATGGCGCGGCAGTGATCGGCAACATGCAGCCAGTCGCGTACTTGCTTGCCATCGCCATAAATGGGCAGCGCCTTACCCTGCAGTGCATTGAGCAGACAAAGCGGAATCAGCTTTTCAGGAAACTGGAACGGGCCGTAATTGTTGGAACAATTGGTGGCCAATACCGGCAGGCCGTAGGTATGGTGGTACGCGCGCACCAGATGGTCGGCAGCCGCCTTGCTGGCCGAGTAGGGGCTGTTGGGCTCATAACGGCTCAGTTCCGTGAACTGCGGATCCGCGGCGCCAAGCGATCCATACACCTCGTCCGTCGAGACCTGCAGAAAACGAAACGCGTCCCGCTGTGGCGCAGACAACGCTGCCAGGTGCGTGCGCGCTGCTTCAAGCAGCCTGAAGGTGCCGACTATGTTGGTTTCAATGAATGCGGCCGGACCATGGATGGAGCGGTCCACGTGGGATTCGGCGGCAAAATTGATCACCGCACGCGGCTGATGCCGGCTGAACAGGTCCGCCAGCAAGGAAGCATCCGCAATATCCCCCTGGACAAACACGTGCCGGGCATCCGCAGCAACGGTTGTCAGGTTCTGCAGATTGCCGGCGTAGGTCAGCTTGTCGAGATTGACGACCGTCTCAGGCGCGTGGGCCAGCCAGTCGAGTACAAAATTGCTGCCGATAAACCCTGCCCCACCGGTTACCAGTATCGTCATCTCAATCGGGGAGCGTCGTTTGGGTTTTCGAAGGGGATGTGACTTTTTTCGTTCGCGGATTGCGCCGAATGCAATAACATTCTAGCCGTATTGCCGCACGCTGATGCTCTCCCTGCCAATGTAAGGACCTGCCATGTTCAACCGACGCCACTGGATCGCCCTGCTGTCACTTTTCCCTCTGGTTGCGCTCGCGCCCCTGGCGCAAGCGCAGGATGCCGGCACCATCGAACGCGTTTCGGGAACCGCCACCATCACCGGCGCAGATAACGCCACCCGGCCGGCGGTCGCCAACGAACGCATCCGGTCCGGCGATACGCTCAGCACCGACGGCCGCGGCGAAGCACTGGTCAAACTGGCAGACAATTCCACGGTCGCCCTGCGCGCCAACACGCAGTTTCGATTCAACGAGTTCAAGTATGAGCAGCGCGCCACCGATTCGATGGTCTCCACCCTCCTGCGCGGCACGGCGCGCATGGTGACCGGCCTGATCGGCAAGTCGCGCCCCAGCAACGTCACCTTGTCGGCACGTACGGCAACGATCGGCATTCGCGGTACGGACTTTGAAGTGGCCATCATTGAAGAGGGCGATTCGACCGCCCGTGCCGGCGTGTACAACGTGGTGAACGACGGCGGCACCAACGTGCGCCTGGCCAGCGGCCCGGCGCTGGATGTGGCCAGGGATCAGACCGCGTTTGCGCCCGAACGCCCTGCTCCCGGAGAAGCACCGCTGCAACTGCTGGATACCCGCCCGGCGTTCTTCCGCGGCGGCGGCTTCGATACCCTGATGCAGCAGCTCACGGATCAGCCGATGCGGGCGATTCAGCAAATGCCGATGTTTCGCTGACGGGCAAAGGGAGCCGCAGGGGCGTTCGCCCCAAAGCTTGCGTGATTCCGGCTGCTCAATCTGCCAGACACGATTGGGAACGCAGTTGCGGCCACTGATCGGCCCAGCAACATTCATGATCGAAGCTCTCGCGCCGGATGACCCGCGCAGCACGCTGTGCCGCCACGTAGCGACTGATGGTATCCGGCGGTACGACCCGATCGGCGCCGCCGGCAAAATGCGTCTGCCGCACAGCCGCAAGGCTGGACGCCACATCTGCCGGATTGAGGGATTCACGCAAGGGAGAAACGCCGATGGCACGCGTCCAGGCAGCGGTATCAAGCGGTGAGGCCATCGATACCAGGCATTCCACATCGGTGCGACGCGCCGCCACCAGCGCGCCCAATGCGCCACCACCCGAATAACCGACCAGCGCAATCCGCGACGCACCGCTGCGCTCCTTGAGGGCGGACACGGCGCCATTGGCGGCAGCCACTGCGGCCTCACTGAAACGGCCGCGCGTCCACAAGGCGGGATCACATTTCGCCAATTCGACATCATCCAGATACTGGCAGGGACGGCCCAGGTAGGCTACCGGGGAAGTCGGATCGGCCGCCGCCATGCGCATCACCAAAGGCTTGATGGGCGTCGGGTCAGCCGGCGGACGGTTCGGTGCCGGCCAGGGTGCGCCGTCACTCTCCAGGTAGATCGTCAAGCGCGCATTCGCTGCCGCAGGCCGACGCAAATAGGCTTTCAGGGCACTGCCCGGCAACTGCACCTCGACCAGGCGCGCCTCTGCGGCAATCGCTGCGGCGCGCTCCGCAGGTGACTGGATCACAGCGCAGCCGCCGGCCATCAACAGCATGACCGCACAACTGCTGCGCAGCATCAGGGAAGCCCTAGTCATACTCCGGCCTCTCGTGCTTCTCGCCCAGGATTCTCATGCGCTGGCTCAGTTCCGCCATGAAGGCCTTCTTGTCGCCCACCCCATGCCCGGCCCATGTCATGGGCTGGCCAACGAACACATCGACAAAGAACGGCACCGGCACGATGCTGCCCTTGGGCATCGCCTTGCCCAGCCCGTGCATGAATACCGGCACCACCGGCACATGGGGGTACTTTGACGCCAGCACCGCCACGCCGGACTTGAGTTCCTGCATGCGCTCAGGCTCGCCGCGCGTACCCTCCGGGAAGATGATCAGGATCTCGCCCCGATCCAGCGCGTCATAGCAACCCTGCAGGGGATCGGCCTGTGCCATCACCGGCTCACCCTCCACTGGCGCGCGTTTGCGCACGATCGGAATGATGCCCACCAGGTTCAGGGAAAACCAGCCCATCAGGCCGCTCTTGAGGAAGTAGTCTGCAGCCGCCACTGGCCGCACCTGTGGAATCACGCTCAAGGGAAAGATGGTGAGCATGGCAGCCGTGTCCAGGTGGCTGTTGTGGTTGGGCGTGATGATGGCCGGCCCCTTGAGCGGCAAGCGGTTGCGATGGCGAATGTTCATCCCGAGCACCACCAGGCAGATCGGCCAGGCCACGGCAATGGCGAAAAACCGGCGCAACCAGGGTCGCAGGAAGTCATTCAGGCGCTGCGCGAAAGACACGGTTCGGCCTCAGTAGTAGAGGAAGTAAATGAAATGGAAAAACACCGGCGCCGTGAAAATCAGGCTGCCGGTGCGATCCAGAACCCCGCCGTGCCCTGCCAGCAGTGAACCGCTTTCGCGAATGCCCAGATCGCGCTTGATGGCGTCAATGGTCACTTCACCAATGAACCCGCCCAGGCCGATCAACACCCCGGCGGCCAGGGCCTGAACATGCCCCATGGGCGTCAGCCACGGAGCCAGCGCCAGTGCCAGCAGCGTGGTGGTCATGACGCCGCCCACCAGCCCTTCCACCGTCTTGGCCGGGCTGACGGTCGGGGTGACCTTGGTCCTGCCGTAGCGCTTGCTCCAGGCGAACTGCGCCACATCGTTGAACTGGGTCAGAAACACCAGATAGAAGAGCAGCGATACGCCGCCGCCATTGGGGTTGCCGGCGGCCGGCAGCACCAGCAGATAGGCCATGTGCGAAAGCGAAAACACGCAGGTGACCAACCCCCACTGCAGGTTGCCTACCGCGCGCAGGAAGCCCTGGGTTTGGCCAATCAGGACCATGCGCATCGGCATGATCAGGAACCAGAACACCGGGATGAAGATGACGAACACGCCATACCACTCGAGCCCGACGATGACATACTGGATCGGTATCGCCACGTAGGCCCAGAACAGGACGCGGTGGTCGGCCCGGCGCGTGGGCACCAGCGAAAGGTATTCCTTGAAGGCCAGAAAACTGATGAAGGCGATGCAGAAAATCGAGAAGTACCGGTTGAAGCCCAGCATCAGCGTGGTGAGGATCACGATGATCCACCAGGTCTTGATGCGCAGGCCCAGTTCCGAGTAATCGCGCTCCGGGTTCTGGCGCTTGCGCAGGCGCATCATCAGCGTGGCGAGCAGAAGAATCAGGTAGGCCGCAACCACGGTAAAGCCCACTGCCGCCGGAAAATGCGGCTTGGGAATGGCCTGGTTCACCACCTGAGGCACTGCCTCGATCGTCTGCTTGATCGTCTGCGGCGCCTTCTCAAGCGGCTTCTGAATTGGAGTGGTCAATCAAGCCTCGCAGCACGTGGCAGGGCCGGCGCGGGGCTGCCGGACCGGTTTGATGCCGAGGATACCGCAGGTTTGTGACGCCTGAACGCCGGGTGCCAGCGCGCGCTTCTTCCAGCATGGGTGCCACCGCCGAAACCCGGCCCGGGGTAACATTTCCCTTCGGGTTTCCCATTCACGCTTCCGCATTCCTTCCTGGCCCTTCCATGCTGAACCTTCAAGACATTCGCTACGTGCGGCTCGGCACCGACAACCTGGCGCAGGCCAAAGAGTTTGCCACCCGCATTGTGGGGCTGGATGTGGCGCGCGAAAGCGCCACGAGTGTCCATCTGAAGAGCGACCAGCGCGACCATACGCTGGCCTATTTCAAAGGCGATCCGGCCGACCATACGGTGGGTTTTGAACTGCACGATCCGCACGGACTGGACGCCGCGGCCGCCCTTCTGGACAACGCCGGGTTCCGCCCGCGCTGGGGCACCAAGGACGAGTGCGAGGCGCGCGCCGTCCGTGCGTTCTTCAACTTTCGCGATCTCTCCGGCAATTCGGTGGACGTGGTGTCGCGGCCCTTCCACTCGGGCATTCGGTATCACGGCCAGCGCGATGCCGGCATTACCGGGTTCAACCATATCGGCCTGAAGACCACGGATTCACCACGCGACGAAGCCTTCTGGACCCGAACCTGCAATGCGCGGGTGTCGGACTGGATCGGCGATGCCGCGCTGTTGCGCATCAACACGGTTCATCACACCCTGGCGCTGTTCCCGTCGCATGTTGCGGGCGTACAGCACATCAACCATCAGGTGGCGTCGGTCGACGACATCCTCAAGGCCTGGTACTTCTTGAAGGAGCGTGGCGTGCGCATCGTCTTCGGCCCGGGCCGGCACCCAACCTCCGGGGCCATGTTCCTGTATTTCGAAGGTCCACACGGCATGGTGTTCGAGTATTCGGTGGGGGTACGCCACATCGCGCCGGAAGAGGAAGCCGGCTACCGGCCACGCCAGTTCAGCTGGGAGCCATGGTCCTTCTGCTACTGGGGCGCCAAGCCGGATATTCCGGAATTTCGTACCCACCAAACCAATGCAGGGGCCACGATGGAATCCTCGAAAGGAGCCGCAGCATGAGCGCTTACGTCATCGCCATCATCAAGGTCACCAACCCCGAGGCCTATGCCGAGTATGCGCGTCTGGCGGCGCCGGTCAATGGCCAGTTCAACAGCACGCTGTTGGCCCGCAGCAACCAGTTTGAATTTCTCGAAGGCAAGCTGGACTGCAATCGCGTGGTGATCAACCGCTTCGAGACCATCGAAGCGGCGCGGGCGTTTTATCACTCGGTGGAGTACCAGGCCGCCAAAGCCAAGCGCATTGGCGCAGCGGATTTCAACATGCTGGTCGTCGAAGGCGAAATCTGAGCATTCCACACCCTTCGTAGGGCCAGGATCCGCTCCCAGAGCGGCTCTCAGGGCCTTCTGCCTGGCAAGCCTAGATGTCGGCGTCGACTTCGTTGCCGTGTTCTTCCAGCCAGGTGCGCCGTGCGCCGGCTTCGCCTTTGCCCATCAGCATGTTGAATTTTTCACCGGTGCGGATGAAATCCAGCGCACCATAGCGCACCTGCAAGAGGCGCCGCGTATCCGGGTTCATGGTGGTTTCCCAGAGCTGCTCGGGACTCATTTCGCCCAGACCCTTGAAACGCGAAATCTGCCAGGAGCCTTCACGCACGCCCTCTTTCTTGAGCTTGTCCTCGACGATTTCCAGTTCGCCTTCGTCCAGGCAATAGAGCTTGCGCATCGGCCGTTTGCCAGCCGCCGGCACATCGACGCGAAACAGCGGTGGCCGTGCCACATACACGTTGCCGGCATCAATCAGCTTGGGGAAGTGCTTGAAGAACAGGGTGAGCAGCAGGACCTGGATGTGCGAGCCGTCGACGTCTGCGTCCGAGAGGATGCAGATCTTGCCGTAGCGCAATCCTGACAGGTCAGGCGTATCGCCGACACCGTGCGGATCGACACCAATCGCCACGGCGATGTCATGAATCTCGTTGTTCGCAAACAGCCGGTCGCGTTCGGTTTCCCAGGTGTTGAGCACCTTGCCGCGCAGGGGCAGGATGGCCTGAAACGCCTTGTCGCGCCCCATCTTGGCGCTGCCGCCGGCAGAATCACCCTCGACCAGAAAGACTTCGGTGCGCTCGACTTCATTCGATTCACAGTCGGTCAGCTTGCCGGGCAGCACGGCCACACCAGAGCCCTTCTTCTTCTCCACCTTCTGGCCGGCCTTCATGCGCGATTGCGCTTGCCGCACCACCAGTTCGGCCAGCTTCTTGCCCTGGTCCACGTGGGTGTTCAGCCAGAACTCCAGCGGCGGGCGCACCTGCTGCGCGACCAGGCGGACGGCATCGCGGCTGTTGAGGCGTTCCTTGATCTGCCCCTGGAATTGCGGGTCCAGCACCTTGGCCGACAGCACGAAGGAAACGCGTGCGAACACATCCTCCGGCAGAAGCTTGACGCCCTTGGGCAGCAAGGAGTGATGCTCAATGAAACTCTTGACGGCGCCAAACAGGCCCTCGCGCAGGCCAGCCTCGTGGGTGCCCCCGGCCGGCGTCGGAATCAGGTTGACATAGCTCTCGCGTGCGATGGCCCCTTCTTCCGTCCAGGCGGCCACCCATTGCGCCCCTTCGCCCTCGGCAAAGGTGTCATCACCACTTTCGATGTATTTCTCGCCTTCGAACCAGGGGATCAGCGGCTCGGCGCCCTGCAACGCTTCCTGCAGGTAACCGCGCAATCCCTCCTTGTAGACCCACGAGGTCGCCTCCCCCGTCTTCTCGATGGTCAGTGTCACAACCACGCCGCGCAGCAGCACCGCTTTCGAGCGCAACAACCTCCTCAGTTCCTCCATCGGGATGGCGGCAGAGTCGAAATACTTCGGAGCCGGCCAGACGCGCACCAGCGTGCCGGTGCTCTCCGTCTTGCCTGTCTTTTTAAGCTTCTGGGCCACCTCGCCGCCCTGCTCGAACACGATGTGGTGTTCGCCACCTTCACGCCAGACCGTCACTTCAAGACGGGTAGACAGCGCATTGGTGACCGAGACACCCACGCCATGCAAGCCACCGGAAAAGGTGTAGGCACCGCCGCCCTTCTTGTCAAACTTGCCGCCCGCGTGCAGGCGGGTGAAGACGATTTCTACCACTGGTACCTTTTCTTCCGGATGCAGGCCCACCGGAATGCCGCGGCCGTCATCCTTCACGGAAATCGAACCATCCGTGTGCATGACCACATCAATGTTGCGTGCATATCCGCCCAGCGCCTCATCGGACGCGTTGTCCAGCACCTCCTGGATGATGTGCAGCGGGCTTTCGGTGCGGGTGTACATGCCGGGGCGCTCACGCACCGGTTCCAGGCCCTTCAGGACCCGGATGGAACTTTCGTTATAGGCGGATTTGGTAGCCATGCTTTAGACAATATTTGCAAAAAGAGTTATCCACAATTTCCGTGGACAAATCGGTCTTGACAGATGAAAACAGCTAGGCGGCACAAGGGTTTCAGTGGTGCGCACAAAATTTGCGCAACGTGCGGTTAATTGCAGAACACCATGTCCGCGAGGTCGAAAATCATGTTAGGACGCAACCACGACGCAAACACCAGCGCCGCGGCGGCCGCGATCAGCACCCACACCACGGCGCGCGCCCAGGGGGCGCGCGGCATCAGGCCGAAACCCGCAGACGCCGGGGCGGCAGCCTCACTGGGCCCGGATGATGCCGGGAATGGTTGGGAGGGAATCGACATGGAAACGATTATACGGGCGGCCCCGCCTGTCCCTTTCCTGCAGAGCCGGTCACCCGCGCTTCTTCTCCAGGGCATCCCAGCGTTCCAGCGCTTCGAGCAACTCGCCTTCGATCGCATCGAACCGCTGCTTGAGCCGTGCGGCTTCTGCCACAGCCGCCGGGTCGGCGCGCGCATAGGTGGCCGGATTCGCCAATGTGGCTTCCAGCGCCTTCTGCTCTGCTTCCAGCGCCGCAATCTGGCCAGGCAAGGCATCCAGATCGCGCATCTCCTTGTAGCTGAGTTTGGACTTCTTCTGTGCGGCCGGCGCGCCCGACGCCCCTGCCGGAATTGCATTTCCCTTTGAAGAACCGCCCCCACCAACGCTTTCCAGCCGATGACCGATTGTGGCGCGACGCTTGAGCACCGCCTGCCATTCGCTATATCCGCCCGGATTCTCGGTCCAGGTTCCAGGGTCGGCGCCATCGGCTGCCGGATCGTGCACCAGCACCTGGGTGACCACATTGTCGAGAAAGGCGCGATCGTGGCTGACCAGGATCACGGTGCCGGCGTAATCCTGCAAAAGGGATTCGAGCAGTTCAAGAGTATCGATATCCAGGTCGTTGGTTGGCTCATCCAGGATCAGCAGATTGGCCGGCCGGGCGAACAGCCGCGCCAGCAAGAGCCGATTGCGTTCGCCGCCAGAGAGCGAGGAGACCTTCGCATTGGCGCGCTCCGCCGGGAACAGAAAGTCAGTGAGGTAACTCATCACGTGCTTTTTGGTCGAACCGATTTCGACCCATTCGGAACCCGGGCTGATCGTGTCAGCGAGCGTCGCCTCATCATTGAGCTGGTCGCGAAACTGGTCGAAGTACGCCACCTCCAGTTTGGAACCGCGCTTGACCGTGCCCGCATCCGGCGCCAGCTCACCCAGAATCAGCTTGATCAGGGTCGACTTGCCGGCACCGTTTGGCCCCACCAGCCCCAGCTTGTCTCCGCGCAGCAAGCGCAGATTGAGATTGCTGACGATGCGCTTGTCTCCGAACGATTTCGACACGCCTTCCAGCTCGGCCACGACCTTGCCGGAACGGGTCGAATCGTCGATGGCGATGTTGACCTGCCCCGATCGCTCCCGGCGGGCGGCGCGCTCGCGGCGCAACGCCTCCAGACGCAGCACGCGCCCTTCATTGCGCGTGCGACGCGCCTCCACACCTTTTCGGATCCAGACTTCTTCCTGTGCGAGGAACTTGTCAAACTTGGCGTTGATGACGCGCTCGACTTCCACCTGCTCGGCCTTGCGCTGCTGATAGGCGGAAAAATTCCCGGGAAACGACAACAGGCGGCCGCGATCCAGCTCCACCACGCGTGTGGCAACCCGGTCCAGAAACGCGCGGTCGTGCGTTACAAAGAGGACGGCCCCCTTGTGTTCCACCAGAAGGTCTTCCAGCCAGGCAATCGATTCGATGTCCAGATGATTGGTCGGCTCATCCAGGATCAGGAGCTGGGGCTCACCGACGAGGGCACGCCCCAGGGCAATGCGCTTTTTCATGCCGCCGGACGCAGCGTCCACCCGGCCACCGGGCGCCAGTCGCAAGCGTTGCAACACCGTTTCAATGCGGTGCGCGGTACCCCATGCATCAGCCTGTGTGAGGGCGTGCTCCAGCTCCCCCTGACGCTTCAAGCTGGCTTCGTCGTGCACGTCACCGGCAATCAGCGCCTCATACTCGTCGATCAGCGCATGCTCTTCCGAGAGCCCGGCCGCGACGGCGGCGTAAATGGTGTCGTCGGCGTCAAACCTGGGCTCCTGGTCGACCAGTGCCAGCTTGAGGCCGGATTGCAGAATGATGCGGCCATCGTCCAGCGGCGTCAGGCCCGCGATGGCCCGCAGCAGTGAGGACTTGCCAACGCCGTTGCGGCCGATCAGCGCCAGCCGCTCGCCGGCTTCCACCGAGAGATCGGAACGGTCCAGCAGCGGCACGTGGCCGAAGGCGAGCTCGGCCTTGTCAAGAACGATCAGCGGCACAAATCAATCCTGCCAGGGTTCGGCAATTTCAATCAGGTTCTGATCCGGATCGCGGATGTAGATCGAACGGATGGGCCAGCGCGCACCGGTGCGCTTGACCGGCCCGACCTCGATCGCCACGCCTTGTGCTCTCAACTGGGCGATCACTTCATCGAGCGGCACCGCTGCCAGCAGACACAGATCCAGCGAACCCGCTGTCGGATGGCGCGCGTAGATGTCGGTGACGTTCTTGTCGCCGGCCTGATGCAGGTTCAGCTTCTGGTCGCCGAAGCGCAGCGCCTTGCGCTGGGGTTTGGGCGGCTCGCCGAACACCTCCAGGCGCATGCCCAGCACGCGGGTATAGAAATCGACTGTGGCGTCGAGGTTGGCGCAGGTCATGACCACGTGGTCAAAGGCTTGGATCATCGGAAGGGCTTTCTGGCAAGTGCACTCAGTCTGAGTATGCTGCGGCAACACGATGCGTCAGGCAACATCGGGACCGCATTGTAGGGTCAGTTGCTTCCATGCAGCGAGGCGCAGAAGGGGCTGGGCTAAAATGCTTGGCTTGGCCCACCGTAGTTCAATGGATAGAACGGGCGCCTCCTAAGCGCCAGATGCAGGTTCGATTCCTGCCGGAGGGACCATGGGTCCTGACGTTCCGGGTCCGCCCCGCTGCTGTTTCCCGGCCTGCGTTTTCGGACCCGGGTTCTGGCTGTCTTCCTGAAGGAGCTTTTGCATGGCAGCACTCGACGCGCTCGTATTCGATGCCTACGGCACCCTCTACGATGTGCATTCGGTGGCCACCAAAGCTGAATCCTTGTTCCCGGGGAAGGGAGCGCAGCTTTCCCAGCTCTGGCGCACCAAGCAGCTGGAATACACGTGGCTGCGCTCGCTGATGGGAACCTACGAGAACTTCAATGTCGTCACGGAAGCGGGCTTGCGCTACGCCTGCGAAGCCCTGCACTTGCCGGCAACCCCCGCACAGCTTGCCGCCTTGATCGACCAGTATGTGCATCTGGCCACGTTTGCCGAAGTCAAGACGGCCCTGGCGGGCCTCAAGCCGGGCAGGAAGCTGGCCATCCTGTCCAATGGCGCACCGGATACGCTTGAGCGCCTGGTCACCAACAGCGGGCTTGATGCATGGCTCGACTTCACCCTGTCCGTAGACGCACTGCGCACCTTCAAACCCGCCATGCGGGTCTATCAGATGGCGGTGGACCAGTTGCAGATTCCGGCAGCATGCATCGGCTTCGTCTCGTCGAACTGCTGGGATGCAATCGCGGCTCGGCAGTTCGGCTTCACCGTATTCTGGATCAACCGCCTTGGCGCGCCGCTGGATCGGCATGGCCCGCCCCCCGACCACATCATCCGCAGCCTTGACGAGATCGCCCCCTTGCTGTGAAGAAGCCTTTTGACATTCATCGACCGCCACTGCTGTTCTGCAGTGCCTGCGGACGCGGCGTCGAACGCCGCATCCCGCCTGGTGACGGGCGCGAGCGCGCCGTGTGCGCGGCGTGTGGCGCGATCCACTACGAAAATCCCAAAATGGTGGTCGGCTGTGTGCCCGTCTATGAAGAGCGCATCCTGCTGTGCCGGCGCGCGATCGAGCCGCGCTACGGTTTCTGGACCCTGCCCGCCGGCTTCATGGAAAACGGCGAGTCGACCGCAGAAGGCGCCATCCGCGAGACCAATGAGGAAGCCGGCGCTACCGTGGTCGACCTGACGCCCTTCGCCATACTGGACATCCCGCATGTCAACCAGGTGCACATGTACTATCGGGCGCGGCTCGATTCACTCGAGTTCGCGCCGGGCGAAGAGAGTCTGGAAACCCGGCTGTATGCCGAACACGAAATTCCGTGGGATCTGCTGGCGTTCCGTACCGTCACCGAAACGCTGAAGCTGTTTTTTGCCGACCGCGCACGCGGCCAGTTCACCTTTCACGCCGTGCCACTGGTCGCACCACGCTGATCCTGGCCGCATGGGGCCAGCCCCTGATGGCAACTCGTCGGCCTCAGCCACCACGCCCGTAGGCCGGCTTCAAGTGCGGTACCTGCCGGGCAAACAGTTCGACTACGAAGTCGACGAACACCCTGACCTTGGCGGACAGGTGGCGGCTGGGCCAGTACAGCACCGAAATCGGCATTGCCGGCGTTTCCCAATCCTCCAGAATCGGCACCAGGCGCCCTTCGCGGATTGCCTTGAGCACGCTGGTCTCCAGCATGCAGACGATGCCTACGCCCGCCACAGCCAGATCCACCAGAGCCTCCGGATTGTTCAAGTGCAATCCGCCATCCGGCGCATGGGTAACCTCACGCCCGCCCTTGCGATAGGTCCATCTGGCCGAGCGGCCCAGCGATGCGGAAAAGTATCCCAGGCAGTTGTGGCGCGGCAGTTCCCGCGGCGATTCGGGGCGCCCGTGCCGCTTCAGATAGTCAGGCGCCGCGCAAGTGACAAAACGCGCATCGTAAACGCGCTTTGCCACCATGGGTGAATCCTCGAGTTCCCCGACCCGCAAGATCACGTCTACCTCTTCCTCGGCCAGATCGACAAACCGGTCCCCAAGGGTCATGACCAGCTTGACGTCCGGGTAGCGTGCCGAAAACGCCGGCAAGGCCGGAGTGACATAGACATGGCCCAACCCGGTTGGCAACTCGACCCGCAAACGCCCTTGAGGCAAGCTGCGCGTCTGCTTCAACGCCGCCTCGGTTTCGGCAATCTCCGCAAGTACTCGCCGTGCCCGCTCCAGGTAAGCGCGACCATCATCCGTCAGGCTGACCTTGCGCGTGGTGCGCGTCAGCAGTTGCACGCCCAGCAGCGCCTCGAGATTCCGGATCGTGGTCGATACGCTCGCCGGCGCGATATTGAGGCGATCGGAAGCCTTGCTGAAGCTTTCCAGTTCAGCCACTTTGGCAAAGACTTCCATGGCGTGCAGTTTGTCCATACGGGGCGCAGTTCGATTCCAGTGATGACACAGGAGAAAGGAGCGAGTGCAGACGAAGCGGCTACGATCAACCCTATTATTCGCATTATACGAATAATCTATTACCAATTAATCTATTTATTTCACTGTTGTGAATCAATATGATTCGTCCATCCCAATCGCTTCCCCCAAGAGGTCATCAAATGGAACTGTTCTCGATTCTTCAAAGCATCGTCGCCGCAGGCGTCACCGTCATTGTGCTTGCCCTGGCGATCGAAGGCGCTTCAGCGCGCTGATCAGGCTTTTGCAGCCCGTCGGTCAACCCTCTCCGGAAAGGTTATGTCATGTCAGACTTCGTCGCATCGCTTCTCATGATTCTGGTTTTTGCCGGCACCTGGTTCGTGCTGTTCTATGTTGGTGGTTCGTCCTGGCTTGCAGACGCCAGCATCCTGCGTGCGAAGTACCAGCATTCCGGTGAAGTTCCCAGCGTTGACGCCATGCCGCGCACCGGCAGCAAGGCGAACGCTTCACCAGCGGCTCGCGCCGCTGTTCGGAGCCGTTTGGTCCCGGCTTGATGTTGTAACGGTTGTCTCCTCACTGCCTCTCGGCGGTGTTCCAACGGCCCACCTTCGTGTGGGCCGTTTTTTTTCGGTATGCTTCGTCTCTTTCGAGTTCCCAAGCATGCCCATCAACCCTAAGCTGCCTCGCTGCCCGCTTTCCCGCCCCTCTTCACGCCCCTCATCCCTTGCGCGGCGCCGCACGCTTGGCTTGGCGCTGGGCAGTGTGGCGATGCCTGCACTGGCCCAATTGAATCTGGTGGACAGCGAGGGGCGCCCGGCCGGTGCCCTCGAGGCACCCTTCATTGAAACACCGCCCGAGATTGTTCCCATCATGCTGGATCTGGCCGAAGTCACAGCGCGTGACGTCGTCTACGACCTGGGCTGCGGCGACGGGCGCCTGGTGATTGCCGCCGGACGGCGCGGCGCACGCGGGGTCGGCATCGACCTGGACTACAACCTGATCGACAACGCCAAGGTGGCCGCGCGCCAGGCCGGAGTTGGCGACCGGGTGCGATTCGAGCGGGGCGACATCTTCGAAATGGATTACCACGGCGCCACCGTGGTCCTGCTGTACCTGAGCGAGCGGCTCAACCTGCAGTTGTGGCCCAAACTGAAAGCCCAGCTCAAGCCGGGCGCCCGCATCGTTTCACATCGTTTCAAGATGGGTGATGTCACGCCCACCCGGACCATCAATGTGATTGGCCGGGATATTCACCTCTGGAGAATCTAGCCATGGCTTCGACACGCCGTCCGCTGCTTGCGGCGATCCTGCTCTTGTCCGTTATCGCCTGCGCCGCTGGCACGGTCAGTGCGCAAACCAGCAAGACGTACGAGCCGACCTATGGTCAAGAGGGCAAGGATGTCATCTGGATTCCCACCCAGCCGGCGACGATTGAACGCATGTTGCGCATGGCCCAGGTGACTGCGCGGGACACGGTGGTGGACCTCGGGTCGGGTGACGGGCGCATCGCGATCGCCGCAGCCAAGGATTTCGGTGCGCGCGCCTTCGGTTACGAATACAACCCGGACATGGTTGAATTCAGCAAGCGGGAAGCGGAGAAGGCCGGCGTCAGCGGCAAAGTCGAGTTTCGCAAGGCGGATATTTTCGAGACCGACTTTTCGCATGCCACCGTCATCACCATGTACTTGCTCCCGCACCTGAATATCAAGTTGCGTCCGATCATCCTGGGAATGAAACCGGGCATTCGCGTCTCCTCTCACCAGTTCGACATGGGCGACTGGAAGCCGGATGAGGTCTCTGACATCGGCGGGCGGCGTGCCTATTTCTGGCTGGTGCCGGCCAAGGTGGAGGGCGACTGGAAGCTGGCCTTCCCGGGGCGGGACTACACCCTCACCCTGCGCCAGGAGTACCAGATGATCTCGGGTCACCTTGCGCCAGGTCCCGGCCAGATGGGCCTGCGCGACGCCGCGCTGTCGGGCGCCAACATTCGATTCTCGTTTGTCGACGAGCAAGGCCGTGCTCACGCATTTTCTGGCACCGTCGAGGGCAACAGGATATCGGGCACCGTCACCCCACAGGGCGGCCAGCCGGTTGCCTTCACGGCCACCAAGAACCCCTGAGTCACCAGCATGAGTAACGAGACTGTAGCAGCACCGTCAACGCCGGAGCGCGTCCTGACGGTCAAGGACGCGATTCTCCTGACCGTCGGGATCGTCATCGGTGCCGGCATTTTCAAGGCGCCATCCATCGTCGCCGGCGCCGCCGGTAGCGAAACCCTGATGATCCTGGCCTGGGTCCTGGGCGGTGTCATCACGCTCCTGGGTGCCCTGACCTACGCCGAATTGGCAGCCACCTTCCCGAGCGCCGGTGGCGACTACCACTTCCTGCACCTGGCCTACGGCAAACGTCCGGCTTTCCTGTTTGCCTGGGCGCGTGCCACCGTCATCACCACCGGGTCAATCGCCCTCCTGGCATTCGTATTCGGCGACTACGCCTCCCAGGTGTACTCCCTCGGTACCTACTCGCCTGCGATCTACGCCTCCCTCGTCGTGCTGCTCCTGAGTGCCATTCACTGGGTCAGCACGCGTGCCTCCAGCACCACGCAAAACTGGTTGACCAGCCTTGAAATTGCCGGACTGGTACTGGTTGCCGTAGCCGGCTTTCTGGCGCCGGCACCCACCGCGCAGGCGGCCGCAGCCAGCGGTGGCTTCAGTGCGGCCGGCTTCGGTTTTGCCATGGTAATGGTCCTGCTGACCTTCGGCGGCTGGAGCGAGGTTGCGTATGTATCCTCGGAGCTATCGAGTGACAAGCGCGGCATCGCGCGCGCCCTGATTGCCAGCATCGTGGTGGTCACGCTCCTTTATCTGGTCGTCAACCTGGCTTATCTGAGCGCCTTGGGCCTCAAAGGCATGGCCGATTCAAAAGCGGTGGCGGCAGACGTGCTCAAAGCCGGATTTGGCGAATGGGGCGCACGCCTGATGAGCGTGATCGTGATGATTGCCACACTGACGTCGATCAACTCGACTCTGATCGTCGGGGCGCGCTCGAGCTATGCCGCCGGGCGCGACTGGCCCGCCCTGCGATTTCTGGGTGCCTGGAGCGCCTCCGGCAGTTCACCGCGGCATGCGTTGGTCGTGCAGGCCGTATTGGCGCTGGGCTTGATCGCATTCGGGGCTACCCAGCGTGACGGCTTCTCCGCCATGGTCGACTACACCTCGCCGGTGTTCTGGACTTTCTTCCTCTTGTGTGGCGCGTCGATTTTTGTTCTGCGCCGCAAACACCCGGATGTGGAGCGGCCGTTCCGCGTGCCGCTTTATCCGGTAGTGCCGGCGTTGTTTTGCGTGGCGTGCGCTTATCTGCTGTATTCGAGCCTGGCCTACGTCAAGACCGGCGCGCTGTTCGGTGCCGGCTTGCTCGCCGTCGGCGCGGTGATTTCGCTCTTTCTGGGGCGCAAGTAGGCGCTCACGCTGTCGATGCGGTGCAGGCAGCTGGACCACAGTTCCCTGCACCGACAACGCCCAGGCGTCAACAGACCACTACCAGTTGGCCTCGCGCTCCGGCGTGGCACTGATCTTGTGGATCGTCAGATCCGCACCATTGAACTCTTCCTCGGCATCCAGCCGCAATCCGAGAGCCAGGTTCAATATCTTGTAGACCAGGTAGCCCCCCACGACGGCTACCAGCACACCCAGCAAGGTGCCTGCGACCTGCGCCATCAGGCTGACGCCGCCCATGCCGCCAAACGTCTTGAGCCCGAAGATGCCGGCCGCAATGCCGCCCCAGGCGCCACACAAGCCGTGCAATGGCCAGACACCCAGAACGTCGTCAATCTTCCAGCGATTTTGCGTCAGGGTAAACAGCGAGACGAACAGTCCGCCCGCAACCACACCCACAATCAGTGCGCCGAGGGGATGCATCACGTCTGACCCGGCGCACACTGCGACCAGGCCGGCCAACGGCCCATTGTGGACAAAGCCCGGATCATTCTTTCCAAACAACGTCGCGGCGAGCGTACCACCGGCCATCGCCATCAGTGAATTGATCGCCACCAGCCCGCTGATCTTGTCGATCGTCTGGGCGCTCATGACATTGAAGCCAAACCAGCCGACCGAGAGAATCCACGCCCCAAGCGCCAGAAACGGGATGCTCGACGGCGGATGGGCCGCAAGGCCACCCTCCTTGTTGTAACGGCCGCGACGGGGGCCGAGTTGAAGTACGGCCATCAGACCGATCCAGCCGCCGACGGCATGCACCACCACCGAGCCGGCAAAGTCGTGAAACTCCTCGCCGAACGCGCCCTTCATCCAGGCCTGGATGCCGAACCGCTGATTCCACGCGATGCCCTCGAACAGCGGGTAGACCAGTCCGACCAGCACCGCGGTGGCAATCAGTTGCGGACCGAAGCGGGCGCGCTCCGCAATTCCGCCAGACACAATGGCAGGAATCGCTGCCGCAAAAGTGAGCAGGAAGAAGAACTTCACCAGTTCAAACCCGTTCTTCTGCGCCAATGTCTCGGCACCCACCATGAAGCTGGTGCCATAGGCCACCATGTAACCGACAAAGAAGTAGGCCAGGGTGGAGACCGAAAAATCGACCAGAATCTTGACCAGGGCATTGACCTGGTTTTTTCGTCGCACCGTACCGAGTTCGAGAAACGCAAAGCCCGAGTGCATGGCCAACACCATGATGGCGCCCAGCAGAATAAAGAGAGAATCAGTTCCGGCTTTGAATTGCTCCATGATCAGCTTTCAGAAAAAGACGGGGAAACGGCCAGCGGCGGGCAACGCGCGGCTCGGTGCCGCACAAGTGTTCGCCAGATACGGCACTACAGAAGCAATTTGTGCACCAAAATAGGAAGTGGGCCCTTTAAGAGTGCAAAAGATCATCCGGGAAACACTCCGTATGCACTTTCCCCAAAATTGATGCACCATTTTGGATCTTTCTGCACTTTATTGATGCATTTTCCGGCGCGCATTGTGCCCACACCATCCTCACCGCCGGTGCCGTTTCCTGCTATCGTTATCGTCCATGGAGCGACGTGATTTCATGCGGGTATGTGCGGCAGGCATGGCCGGCGCGCCGACCTTTTCGGGTGCGGTAACCCCAAAGCGGTATGCGCGCTCCCGCTTGCTGGATGCTGGCGGTAAACCGCTCAGGGCAGCCGCGCTGGCTGCGCACAAGAACTACGTGTTCTTTTATCCCTATCAAGGAACGCCCTCCTTTCTGCTGAACATGGGCAAGGCAGTCAAGCCGTTGGCTGTACCGACGCAAGGGGCAGCGACCTACCAGTGGCCAGGCGGGGTCGGGAAACAGCAGGGCATCGTCGCTTACTCAGCGATTTGCTCGCACCAGCTGACCTACCCTACCAGGGAGATCAGCTTCATCAGCTTTCGCTCAGGCAAGAGCGGGGGTGCCAACCGCCATGCCGACGTGATTCATTGTTGCTCCGAGCATTCGCAATACGACCCGGCGCAGGGCGCCAGGGTACTGACCGGCCCGGCGCCACAACCATTGGCCACGATCCTCCTGGAGCATGACGCCAAAACCGATGAGCTGTTCGCAATCGGCACGTTGGGAGGCGAGGTATTCAATGACTTCTTTCGCAAGTACGAAATGAAGCTGATGCTGGACATGGGCGGGCGCGCCAGACTGGCTGCGGGAAGCGAATGTACCGTGACCGAACTGGACAACTACTGCCGGCAACAGGTTCGCTGCTGATCCCCGCCGTTGATTCCTTACCTCGACTCTGACTCACCCTTTCCGCACCTGGACCGCGCACTGCGCGAGCCCAATGGCTTGCTCGCCGCAGGGGCGGACCTGAGTCCGGAGCGGTTGCTGGATGCCTACCGTCAGGGCATCTTCCCCTGGTATGCGGATGGGCAGCCCATCCTGTGGTGGAGTCCGGACCCACGCATGGTGGTCTTTCCGCAACATTTCGTGCCCAGGCGATCGTTGGCCAAGGTCTTGCGCAACAAGGTGTACGAAGTGCGCTGCGATTCGTCGTTCAACGCCGTCATACGCGCCTGCGCCGCAACCCCGCGCGCCGGCCAGGACGGCACCTGGATCAATGCAGACATGATCGCGGCGTACGAGGAACTGCACCGCCGCGGTCACGCGCATTCGATCGAAACCTGGGTTGAAGGTGAGCTGGTTGGCGGGCTGTACGGCCTGTCACTGGGCCGCATGTTCTATGGTGAATCGATGTTCTCCCATGCAACCGATGCATCGAAGATTGCCTTTGCCCACCTGTGCGCTTTCTTGACCGAGCAGGAATGTGGCATGATTGATTGTCAGATGAATACGGAACATCTCTCCTTTCTCGGCGGCGTCGAAATTGAACGTGCCGACTTCGCGCAGCGGCTGGCCCACCTGGCGACCCAGCCTGCCATCACCGGTTGGCGCGATCTTGCGCGTCGCTACTTCCCCGACAGTCCGTTGCCGCAGCAGGTGGCGCCGTCGCATCCCCTTGCGGCTGCGCTCCCAGCCGCCGGGCAACCACTGGGCGAGCGTTGAGTGATGCATCGGGCGGACACGAACATGAAAAACGGGCGGGCAAGCCGCGGGCGCATCGCGGGCAAACCATGAGCAGACCATGAGCAAACTGCGCGAACTACCGTTTTCGGTACTGCAGTTTTACGCGACGGCCCCCTACCCCTGCAGCTACCTGCCGGGCAAGCTGGCGCGCTCGCAGGTGGCCACGCCCTCGCACCTGATCAACGCCGACACCTACAGCGAACTGGTACGGGCCGGTTTTCGCCGCAGCGGCATCTTCACCTACCGGCCGCACTGTGATGGTTGCAAAGAATGCACACCCGTGCGGGTGCCTGTCGCCTCGTTTACACCAACCCGTGCCCAGAGACGCGCCTGGAACCAGCACGTCGGCCTCACCCCTTCGGTGACCAATCTGGGCTATTCGGCAGAGCACTACGGACTCTACCTGCGGTATCAGGCGAGCCGCCACTCCGGCGGCGGCATGGATCAGGACTCGCGCGACCAGTACTCCCACTTTCTCCTGCAAAGCCGCATCAACAGCCGCCTGATTGCCTTTCGTGACGGCAATCGCACCACCGACCCTCTCAAACTGGTGTCGATTGTCGACATTCTTTCGGATGGCCTGTCATCGGTCTACACGTTCTTCGAACCCGACGAGTTGCGTGCCAGCTACGGTACCTACAGCATCCTGTGGCAAATCGAGCAGTGTCGCAAACTTGGTCTTCCCTATCTGTACCTTGGCTACTGGATCCGTGAAAGTCGCAAAATGGCCTACAAGGCCAGATTCGCCCCCATCGAGGGGCTGATCGACGGCGTCTGGCAGCCGCTCCCGCCGCCCTGAGACGCACGGCGGGGCGTGAAGCGCCGTCCCGCGCAGAACGCGGGCCCCGGACTGCACAGTAAACTACGGCCGTGCATTCGGACAAGCCGGCAGGAGATGCCCTTCGCCTCCGTGATGCCGAGGCTGCCCAGCCCCTCATTGACCTCAAGGAAAATACATGACCAAGCAATACGACCCCGCCCCCCCTCGCAAGACCGCTTTCCTGGGCCTTGGCGTCATGGGGTATCCCATGGCCGGCCATCTCAAGGCCGCAGGCCACGCAGTCACGGTGTACAACCGCACTGCCGCCAAGGCAGCCGATTGGGCTGCCAAGCACGGCGGCGCGCACGCACCGACGCCACGCGAAGCCGCCAAGGACTGCGATGTCGTCGCTTGCTGCGTCGGCAACGACGACGACTTGCGCTCGGTGATCCTTGGCGAGAACGGCGCCCTGGCGGGCATGAAACAGGGCGCCGTGCTGGTCGACCACACGACGGCCTCGGCCAATGTGGCCCGCGAGCTTGATGCCGAGTGCAAGAAGCGTGGCCTGCGTTTCATTGATGCCCCGGTCTCTGGCGGCCAGGCGGGCGCCGAGAACGGCGTACTGACCATCATGTGCGGTGGCGAACAAGCGGTGTTCGACGAGATCAAGCCGGTGATCATGGCCTACGGCCGCATGGCGCAGTGCCTCGGGCCGGCAGGCTCGGGCCAGTTGGCCAAAATGGTGAACCAGATCTGCATCGCGGGGTTGGTTCAGGGTTTGTCCGAAGGCATCAATTTCGGCATCGCGGCCGGACTTGACATGAAGCAGGTACTTGAAGTGATCTCGAAAGGTGCCGCCGGCTCCTGGCAGATGGAGAATCGCGGTAAGACCATGGTTGATGACAAGTTCGACTTCGGCTTCGCGGTCGACTGGATGCGGAAGGATCTGGGCCTGTGCATCGAAGAAGCCAAGCGCAATGGCGCGCCGCTGCCGGTCACCGCGCTGGTCGACCAGTTCTATGGTGACGTGCAGCAGATGGGCGGGCGTCGCAACGACACTTCCAGCCTGATTCGCCGCCTGCGGAAGAAATCGGCATGAGCGCGGTGCGTAACGCCGATCTGAAGATCGTCGACATCAAGGCCTACGCCACGTCCTTCCCGCTCCCCAAGGACGGCAATGTCCGGCTCGGCATCGGCCGCGCAGTCAAGAAAGACGCCGTCGTGGTCAAGGTCACCACGGCGGGCGGCATCGTTGGCTGGGGTGAGTCACATCATGCGCGTGCGCCATCGACCATTGCCAAGCTGGTCGAGACCACGCTCAAGATGCTGGTGATGGGCGAGGACGCGGCCAACGTGCAGGGCATCTGGAACAAGATTTACGACAAGCAGCTCGCCAGTCACGGCTTGGGCGCCGGTACCGCCATGGCGATGAGCGGCATCGACATGGCGCTGTGGGACATTCGCGGCAAGGCGACTGGCTGGCCGCTGTACAAGCTGCTGGGCGGCGTCTCGAAGCCGGTAGCTGCCTATGCCGGCGGCATCTCGCTGGGCTTCCAGCCACCGGCCGAGTTGATCGAAGAGGCGAAACTGCACGTCGCTGCAGGCTACAAGGCCGTCAAGCTGCGCCTGGGTGATAACCCGAAAGATGATCTGGCACGTGTCGCCGCAATTCGCAAGGCGTTTGGCGATGACCTGGTGATTCTGACCGATGCCAACATCGGCTACTCGGTGGCCGATGCACGCACCGTCATGCCGGGCCTGGATGCCAATGGCGTGGCATGGCTCGAAGAGCCTTTCCCGGCACACGATTACCGCAGCTATCGCGAAGCCAAGGCGTTCGGCCGCGTGCCGCTGGCCGCGGGTGAAAACCACTACACCCGCTTCGAGTTTTCGCGCCTGATTGACGAAGGCATCGTCACCATCCTGCAGCCTGACCTCTCCAAGACGGGTGGGGTGACGGAAGTGATGAAGATCGCTGCGATGGCCTCCGCACACAAGCTGCCGGTGCATCCGCATACCTCGATGACCGGCCTCAACATGGCTGCCTCGATCCATGTGCTCGCAGCCCTCGATCACCCCGGCTATTTCGAAGGGGATGTCTCGAAGAACAACCTGTTCCGGGACGTGATGGTCAACGAGCCTTACCGTGTCGATGCCCAAGGCAATGTCCGGCCGCTCGAAGGACCGGGTCTGGGGCTGGAAGTGGACGAAGATTTTTTGATCAAGCACCCGGTCATCGAAGGACCGAGCTACGTATAACAACCAGGAGACCAGCATGTTCAAGAAACTTGCACTTGTTGTCGCAGTCGCAATTGGTACCGTCGCATCCACCCTACCCGCTGGCGCACAGACATTCCCGAGCAAGCCCATCAAGGTCGTGGTGCCGTTCCCACCGGGCGCCTTCAACGACACCTTGGGCCGTACCCTGGCGCAGGAGTTTGCCAAAGGCTTCGCTCCCGGCTCGCATGTGGACAACAAACCGGGTGGCGGCACGGTGATCGGGACCGATTTCGTTGCCAAGTCGGCACCGGACGGCCACACCATCCTGATCGTCGCGTTTCCTTTTGCACTGATCAACAGTCTGCACCCGCAGTCCAAGATCGATGTCACGCGCGATTTCGCCGCACTGGCGTGGGCCGGATCGACGCCGAACATCCTGGTGGTCAACCCGAACTCGCCCTACAAGACCGTCAGGGATTTGCTGACCGCTGCGAAGGCCAAGCCCGGCTCCATCCCTTACGCCTCCACCGGCAATGGTTCCTCCAATCATTTGTCGATGGAACTGTTCAAACTGATGTCGGCCACGGATCTGAATCACATCCCGTACAAGGGGAGTGCGCCGGCCGTGACCGACCTGATCGGCGGGCAGGTGCAGGCCATGTTCGACAACGTACCCAACGTGATCCAGCACATCAAGGCCGGGCGGCTACGTGCCCTGGGCATCACTTCGGCAAAACGCTCAGCGGCCCTGCCAGATTTGCCAACCATCGATGAAGCCGGAGTCCCGGGTTATCAGGTCTCGGTCTGGTTTGGCGTCGTGGCGCCTGCTGCCACGCCGAAGGATGTGGTGGCCAAGCTCAATACCGAGATCAATCGCATCCTCGCCTTGCCGGAAGTCAAGGAGCGTTTCAGCCAGGGCGGCATCGAGATCGTCGGCGGTTCGGCAGAGATGTTCGACAAACACGTACGCGAGCAGGTTGCCACCTGGAGCAAGGTCGTCAAGGAAGGGAACATCAAGGCGGACTGAGTTGGGAGGCAGCAGGGGCGCACCCGCTAAAATGGGCGTTGCAACACTTCCACCGGCCCCTCCATGTCTTCCCCTGCTTCAGCGCCTGCCCCCGCGTCCAACTTCCTGCGCAGCATCATCGATGCCGACCTGCGCGAGGGAACCTACAAGAACCGCTCCTGGAGCGGCTCTCCTGGCGATGCTGCATCGCATGCGGGGGCTCCTGCCGATCCGGCGGCAATACGGACGCGCTTCCCGCCCGAGCCGAATGGCTACCTGCATGTAGGGCACGCCAAAAGCATTTGCCTCAACTTCGGTCTCGCGCGCGACTATGGTGGCGTCTGCCACATGCGCTTTGACGATACCAATCCGGAGAAGGAGGATCAGGAGTACGCCGATTCGATCCTCGACGCTGTCCGGTGGCTGGGGTTCAGCTGGGAACAGCCTGCCGAAAATGGCCAGACTGATGCAGTCCGTTCGCACTTGTTCCACGCGAGCGATTATTTCGATTTCATGTTCACCGCCGCCGAATACCTGATCACCTCGGGGAACGCCTACGTCGACGCCCAAAGCGCGGAAGAGATGCGCGTCAACCGCGGCACGCTCACCGAACCGGGCAAGGACAGCCCCTGGCGCAACCGGCCGGCGGAAGAATCCCTGCGCCTGTTCCGCGAGATGCGCGACGGCAAACATGCGGAAGGCACGCTGGTGCTGCGTGCACGGATCGACATGGCCGCACCCAACATCAACCTGCGTGATCCGGCCATTTATCGCATCCGCAAGGCATCCCATCACCGTACCGGCGACAAGTGGTGCGTCTATCCGATGTACACCTACGCCCATCCGATCGAGGATGCGCTGGAGCGCATTACCCATTCGATCTGCACCCTCGAATTCGAGGACCAGC
Source organism: uncultured Burkholderiales bacterium (assembly GCA_964443245.1). Taxonomy (GTDB): domain Bacteria; phylum Pseudomonadota; class Gammaproteobacteria; order Burkholderiales; family JAEUOS01; genus CANJDH01. The sequence continues at coordinate 34,898 of CAYUEG010000017.1, forward strand.
GGCCGTTCTACGACTGGCTGCTCGGCAAGCTGGCAGACGGCGGCCTGCTGGCGCGCCCCCTGCCTCGCCAGTACGAATTCGCGCGCCTCAACCTGACCTACGTGATCACCAGCAAGCGCAAGCTCAAGCAGCTGGTCGACGAGAAGATTGTCGAGGGCTGGGATGATCCGCGCATGCCCACCATCGTCGGCTTGCGGCGTCGCGGCTTTACCCCCGAATCGATCCGCCTGTTCTGCGATCGCATCGGCGTCTCGAAGGCCGACTCATGGATCGATTACGCCACGCTCGAAATCGCCCTGCGCGACGACCTCGACGGCAAGGCCGCCCGGGCCATGGCGGTACTCGACCCGCTCAAGCTCAAGCTGACCAACTGGTCCACCGAATTCGGCGACCCCGGTCACACCGAGGCATGCAATGCACCGGTCCACCCGCATCATCCGGAGCGCGGGCTGCGGCAATTCTCGCTCGGCCCTGAAGTCTGGATCGAGCGCGATGATTTCATGGAAGTACCTGCCAAGGGCTACCATCGCCTCTACCCGGGCAACAAGGTACGCCTCAAGTACGGCTATGTGATCGAATGTACCGGTTGCGAAAAGGATGGCGAGGGCAACATCATCGCCGTCCTGGCCACACTCGTGCACGACACCAAGAGTGGCACACCCGGATCAGACAGCGTCAAGGTCAAGGGGGTGATCACCTGGGTCGGGGTACACGACGCGCTGGCAGCACAGGTACGGCTGTACGACCGGCTGTTCACGGATGCCCACCCGGACGCCGGTGGGAAGGACTTCAAGGCCAGCCTCAACCCGGCCAGCCTTGCGACGGTGAAAGCGTATCTCGAACCCTCGTTGTCTGCCGCGCAGGCAGGCAGCCACTACCAGTTCGAGCGCCATGGCTACTTTGTGGCTGACCGCAGCCTGCATTCGGCCGGTTCCCCCACCTTCAATCGCATCACGGGCCTGAAGGACACCTGGACAAAATAGCCCGGCGCTGGCGGGCAGGCCAACGTCTGTTGCCGCTCAGGTACCCGCGCGCCCCAGTTGTTCGAGTTTCCTGCTCCACCGGGCGACATCGGCAGGCATTAGCCCACCCACCTGACCGATCAGGGTCTCGTGGATCGGGCTGATGCCGACAAAGCCAAGAATGTTGCGCTCCAGCGACTTGACGCTGTGCGCCCGGAAGTACCAGCGATAGACCAGCGCCGGCATGCCCATGGTGACCACCACGCGGGCTGACCTGCCGGTCAGTCCCTTGCGCCCGAACTGCGTATCTCCCTTTTCGCGCTTGAAAGCGAAGCCGGGGCGCGCCACCTGTTCGAGAAAGCCTTTGAGCAGGGCCGGCATGTCGCCCAGCCATAGCGGGAAAAACAACACGATGTGCTGCGCCCGAGCAATTGCCAGTTGCGCGTCCCGCAGTCCCGCCGGCACCGTGCCGCTGTCCCAATCCTGCTTGCTGCGCAACAACGGGAAATCGAGTGTTGCCACGTGAAGCCGCCGCACTTCGTGCCCAGCCGCCTGGGCGCCCCGTGCGTAGGCGTCTTCCAGTTCATGACCCAAGTGGCGCGCAGTGCGATCGGGGTGGCCCTGAATCAGGAGAATGCGTTGCAGTGCGGGCATGGTGCATCAACTCCGGGGTGCCGCGGGCGCTCGCGGCAGATGGTCAACTCGCCGCTGCCACCTGCAACACTGCATGAAGATCCGTGAACAGGGTGTCAGTTGCGGCATACCCAAATGCTCCCATAGCCGCAGGGACTTCGGTTTGATCTGGCGCAAAACCTGCACGACCGATGGCGAAAGTGCGTCCCAGGCCGCACACACGGGCTGGCGCACATAAAAAAAGCCACGCTAGGCGTGGCTTTTCTGACTGTTGCGGCGGAGCCTTACTTGGGCGCGCCCGAACTTCTCATCGAAGAGGCCTTGATGCGCTTGACCTTCTCGAGCATCTTCCAGGTTGCCTTGGGGGAGCCGGCGAACAGGCGCTTGAGATCCTTGCCGAGACAGCGGCGCTCCAGCGTGTTGCGGCGATTGCGTTTGCGTTCTGCCACGATTGTTACTCCAGTTGAGAAATGAGAGAGGGAAGGAAACCGCCCATTATACCTGCCTTGGCAGGGCCGACCGTGCCCTGCCCCGCGGGCGGGACTTAGGCGGCCATGGCGCCGCAGGCTGGCTGGGCCAGGCCTCCCTGCGCCAGAAAGCGTGCCAGCACCGCGTCCATCGACATCACATGGTTGTCGAACCATTCGGTCAAGGCCGGCACGAGGCTTGCGGCCAGACGTGCGTCTCCGGCCGCCACCCGCCTGCGCACTTCGCGCACAGTCTCCAGCACCATGTCGTGCTCGCCACGATGGCAGCCAATTGGCGGAAAGCCGCTCTCTTCCATCTGTGCATTCTCGAAACTGAAGTGGGCCTCGCAGTGCGCGACGAACCGGTCCAGCGCGGCCACGACATCATCGGGCTGGCCGATTGCCGCCAGCGCCTCGACGAATTCGCGATGGTGTGCATCGATATCGGGATGGCCGGTCAAAAGATGGGATGCGAGCGGGGACATGGTCAGAAGCGAGGGGCGTTTCAGCAACGATCAGGGGCGCCATCGTATACTAAATTTGCACTGCGGCCAGCTTCGGTCCGCAGCGCGCCGCAATACCGGTTTGCCCCGACATCGCCAATCGACTACCCATCTGTATGGCCGGCCACCCCATGCTCAAGACCCGCTTCGCTGCTTCGCTTCTTTTCGTGCTTCTGGGAGTATGGTTCGTTCCCGTAAACGCACTGGCACAGTCGACGCCTGAAGCTGCCCTCATCATGGCGGCCGAGCGTGGCGATACCGCCACGGTGGCCCGTCTGCTGCGTGAAGGCGTGCCGATCGAAGCACGCGATGCCAGCGGCCGCACGCCCCTGTTGGCCGCCACCCAGTACAACCGCATCGAGACCGCACGCGCCCTGATTGCCGCCGGGGCCAACGTCAACGCGCAAGACCGGATCAAGGACAGCCCTTATCTGCTTTCGGGTGCGCGTGGCCATGTCGAGATACTGCGCATGACGCTCGCTGCCGGGGCCGATCTGAAAAGTGTCAACCGATTTGGTGGTACCGCACTCACGCCAGCGTGCCACTACGGGCATGTCGAAGCGGTGCGCGAACTGCTCAAGACTCGCGTGGCGCTGGACCATGTCAACAACCTGGGCTGGACCTGCCTGCTCGAGGCGGTGATCTTGGGGGATGGCGGGGCGCGCCATGCAGAAATCGTGCGCCTGGTGGTGGATGCCGGGGCCAATGTGAATCTGGCGGACCACCAGGGTGTGACCCCGGTTGTGCATGCACGCCAGCGCGGCCAGCGCGAGATCGTGACCATCCTGGAAAAAGCCGGGGCGCGCTAAACCGCCCCCGCTTGGTCTGCCGCAACGGTTCCCGATGCAAGGCCTGGGCAGCGGCAGGCGCTGCGCTCAGCTGTTCCTCAACCGTTCAATTGCTGGTACACCTGGTCCGACAACTGCATCAGCCGCGCGCGCGACATCTCGCCGGACAACGCATAGTTGAAATCCCGATCCACCCAGTAAAACGCCGAGACCGGACCGTTCTGCTCGAAGCGAAACGCAGTCGGTTGAGAGGCCATGCCACGCGCCGAGGCGCACACGTAAACGGTCACCCGTTCCCCGGCCGCATTCTGATACATGAATTGCGCGCGTGCGCCAGCTTCGCCCGGCAACAGGCGCCCGCCGACCAGTTCGAAGCCTTGCGCGGAAAGCACTGGCGCCTTGATGGGCGCACCGAGTCGTTTGGACAGCCACTGCACCAGGTGCTGCTGCTCGGCTGCCGCCACTTCCACCGGATGGCGTACTTCGGGCGAATAGACCGCGTGCGCCACCATGGCATCGCGCGCAAACCGCTTGGCTGCCGCACTTTGTCCCAGCGCACCGCCGCCCGAAGCGTACCAGCCATGCCCGAACCATCCGGCCAGGCCCATCACCAGGCCCGCTGCCAGACCCGCCACCGCCGCAGCCATGCCCATCTGCCGCCATCCGCTGCCTCGCGTCGTGATGGCATCCAGCAAACGGCGCGGCACGGGCTCGTCCAGTGCGTCCCGCGCGAGGCTGCGCAGCGCATCGTTCTGCGCGCGCCAGCCATCGGCCTTGGCGCGCGCCTCGGGCTGGGTTGCAAGCCACGCTTCCACCTCGGTGCGACGCTCCGGACCCAACCGGCCATCTGCCCATGCGTGCAAATCGTCTTCAGTCACGATATTCGTCATTTCAGCACCTTCAAATGCGCGCGCCCGGCCTTCGCCGGCGGCGCCCCTTCCATCAATTCCGTCAGGCGCTGGCGCGCCCGGGACAACCGCGACATCACCGTGCCAATCGGCACGCCAATCAGGATCGCCGCCTCGGCATACGAAAAATCTTCCAGAGCCACCAGCAACAGCACTTCGCGATGGTCTTCAGGCAGTTGCATCACGGCCCGCAACAAGTCCATCCGCAAACCTACATCGGGGGCCGGCCCCTCCAATTCAAGGTCTTCGGCATCCACGGTGTCACGCTGCATGCCGGCGCGGCTACGCACCTGATTGACAAACAGGTTGTGCATTACCGTAAACAGCCAGGCCCGCAACTGCAGCGCGGGGTCTGCGCCGGGATGCCAGAGCTGCCACTTCAGGCAGGCCCGTTCGAGGGTGTCCTGCACCAGATCATCCGCACGGTGCGCATCCCCGGTCAGCAGCCGCGCATAGCGCCGCAACCGCGGGATATGCGGAATGATGCTGTCACGATCCATGCCCGACGATGCCATGCGCCATCCTGATCCCGTAAACAGCCGAGGCTGCCGTTTTATTCCCCCCCGCCCGAGCGCCAGAGGCGCCGGTCAGTGACTCAATCCCCAGTCAGCTGCTCCACCTTCAGCCATTGGCCAACGGCCCCGCCGCCACCCAGCTGGCCGGCACATCCAAGGGCAGGTCGAGCAGCATTTGCGCCATGCCCTTGCCCAGCGGATCAACGCGCAGGCTCGCCATGCCGCCGCCATCGAGCGCCTCGTGCATGACGAAATTGAAGCCGTGAATGCCAGGCACCTCATGGCGCACCACCTCGCCCTTGACCAAGTGTCCAAAGTAGTGGCGCACCGCCGCCGGCGTCAACTGTGCCCGCAACAGCGGCAGGTATTCCGGCTTGCGCGCAATGATGCCGATGTTGCTGATGTTCCCCTTGTCACCACTGCGGCCATGGGCCAGTCTGACCAGGGGGACGCTCACACAAGGCGTTGCAGGTTGTGCCATCGCCAGGTCCGCTGCTGCCGGTGCCAAGGGCTCCACGGATGCCACGCCAGGCGGAATGGCCACCGGAAGGGATTGTCCGTCCAGGCGCACATGCACCTGCACCACGCCCTTGGGCAGGAGGAAGGAAAACATGCGCACGTTGGGCGCTGGTTTGCCGCGCCCGCCACCGCCGGCCCCCGTGGTTCCCGGCGACCACGAGGTACCGGCGGGTGCCACTTCACGCGCGAATACACCCAGGGCTTTGGGATTTTCATGCCGCACCGACAGGCGCATGACCACCTCGCGCGACGCCCGCCCTCGCGAGTGCGGGCCGTACTGGTGCTCGGCACCAATCACCTCGAGGAAGGTCTCGAGATAATCGGCAAACTTGAGGCGCTTGAAGATGCCGCGCGTGCGCGCAAGGATCGCTTCGCCCGTGCGCTGTGCCTTGCGTGCGGCGTCGATGCCGGTGATCACCAGCATGGCCTGGGCACGCCAGCCATCGACATAGGTCGTGGACACCTTGTAGCTGTCAGTGGGCGGCCGGCCGCGCGCGCCTTGAACCCGAACCCGATGGCGTTCGGCGGGGCCTTCCTGCTCCATCGTCACCTGCGTGAAATCGCACACCACGTCCGGCAGGATGTAGGCGCGTGGATCACCTACTTCGTAGAGCATCTGCTCGGCCACCGTTGCAGGGCTTACCAGGCCCCCGGTACCGGCTGGCTTGGTGGTCACAAACGCACCGTCCGCATGGCATTCGACGATCGGATACCCGATATTCGCCCAATCAGGCACATCTTCCCAATCGGTAAACAGGCCGCCGGTAGCCTGCGCTCCGCACTCGATGATGTGGCCCGCAAGGGAGCCCTGCGCCAGCTTGTCGTAATCGTCCACCGCCCAGCCGAATTCGTGCATCAGGGGGCCGAGCGTCACTGCGCTGTCGACACAACGGCCGGTAATGACCACATCGGCACCGTGCCTGAGTGCTGCGGCAATCGGCACCGCACCGAGATAGGCGTTGGCGGACAGGATCCTTTCGGGCAGCGGCGCGCCGGAGAACATTTCCTTCACACCGGCGGCGCGCAGCGCCGGAAGTTGGTCCAGCACATCATCTCCCTCGACGACGGCGATCTTCAGCGGCACGCCCTCTGCCTCGCACAGACGTGCCAATGCCGCTGCACAGGCCTGCGGGTTGACCCCGCCGGCGTTGCTCACCACCTTGATGCCTTTGGCGGCGACGTCCTTGAGCACCGATTTCATTGCGACATCGACAAAATCGGTGGCGTAGCCAAACGCCGCATCCTTGGTCTTGGCATTGATCAGGATCGACATGGTCAATTCGGCCAGGTAGTCGAACACCAGATAATCAATGCCGGCTGCCACCAGCTGTGGTGCCCCCAGCGCGCTATCACCCCAGAAGCCGGAAGCGCCGCCGATGCGGATGATTTTCTCGCTCATGGTCAAAGGTGAAAGGTTGGTGGCGTAAAATTCAAGTTTACCGTCTTGACTGCAGCCGGCTTCCACCTCACCGGGTGCAGTCGGCCTTGCCGCGTTTCTGCCCCTGCCTGTCGTACCCGCCTACCCCTTCTTTTTTCCGCTCCGGACCTGCCATGACCACCACCATTCGCTACGAAGACTTTGTCTCGTCCATTGCCGACGCCCTGCAGTTCATTTCCTACTACCACCCGAAGGATTACCTGCAGCATCTGGCACGGGCCTATGAGCGCGAGCAGTCGCCCGCCGCGAAGGACGCGATTGCCCAGATCCTGACGAACAGCCGCATGAGTGCGGAAGGCCACCGGCCGATCTGCCAGGACACCGGCATCGTCAACATCTTCCTCAAGATCGGCATGGACGTGAAGTTTGAAGGATTTTCCGCCGGCGTCACCGATGCCTGCAACGAAGGCGTGCGCCGCGGCTACATGCACCCGGACAATCTCTTGCGCGGTTCGGTGCTGGCTGACCCGCAGTTCTCGCGCAAGAACACCAAGGACAACTCGCCCGCGGTGATCAACATGGAGCTGGTGCCAGGCAACACCATCGATATCAACGTCGCGGCCAAGGGCGGCGGCTCGGAGAACAAATCCAAGCTCATCATGATGAACCCCTCCGACAGCCTGGTCGACTGGGTCATCAAGACGGTGCCGACCATGGGTGCCGGCTGGTGCCCGCCGGGCATGCTCGGCATTGGCATCGGCGGCACGGCCGAGAAAGCCATGCTGATGGCCAAGGAAGTGCTGATGGAGCCGATCGACATGCACGAACTGCTGGCGCGTGGCCCCAAGGACAAGGTCGAGGAACTGCGCATCGAGCTCTATGAAAAGGTCAACGCGCTGGGCATTGGCGCCCAGGGCCTGGGCGGCCTCACCACCGTGCTCGACGTGAAGATCCTGCAATACCCGACCCACGCGGCTTCCAAGCCGGTGGCAATGATTCCGAATTGCGCGGCGACCCGTCACGTGCACTTCGTGCTCGACGGCTCCGGCCCCGCCGTGTTCGAGCCGCCTTCGCTCGACGATTGGCCCAAGGTCAACTGGACGCCCGATGTCGAGAAAAGCCGCCGTGTCGATGTCAACACCCTGACCAAAGAGCAGGTCGCCTCCTGGAAGCCGGGCGAAACCCTGCTGCTCAACGGCAAGATCCTCACCGGGCGGGATGCCGCACACAAGCGTATCCAGGACATGCTGGCCAAGGGCGAGAAGCTGCCCGTCGATTTCACCAACCGCATCATCTATTACGTGGGCCCGGTCGATCCGGTGCGCGACGAAGTCGTGGGCCCGGCTGGCCCGACCACCGCAACCCGCATGGACAAGTTCACCGAGATGATGCTGGCCCAAACCGGCCTGATCTCGATGATCGGCAAGGCCGAGCGCGGGCCGGTGGCGATCGAGGCGATCAAGAAGCACAAGAGTGCCTACTTGATGGCCGTGGGCGGTGCCGCCTACCTCGTCGCCAAGGCGATCAAACAGTCCAAAGTGGTCGGCTTTGCCGACCTCGGCATGGAAGCGATCTACGAATTCGATGTCAAGGACATGCCGGTCACGGTAGCGGTGGATTCAGGCGGCACCTCGGCCCACATCACCGGCCCGGCGATGTGGAGCCAGCGCATCCATGATCTGAAGATCCCGCTGAAGGTGGCGTGATGACGCAGTGGGTCCGCTTTACGCATGAAGGTGCCACCGGGTTCGGCACGCTGGACGGCGACACCATCGGCGTGCACGCGGGCGACATGTTCGCCGGCAGCGCCCCGACCGGCAGGAAGCTCGCGCTCGCCAGCGTTACCCTGCTGCCGCCCTGCGTGCCGAGCAAGATGCCTGCGCTGTGGAACAACTTCCACGAACGTGCGGCCAAGGAAGGCAACCCGATTCCGCTGGACCCGCTTTATTTCCTGAAGAGCAACAATTCGTTTTGCGCCCACGGCGAGACCATCAGAAAGCCGCCGCACTTTGGCGGCAAGGTCATTTTCGAGGCCGAACTGGGCATCGTCATCGGTAAACGGGCCAGCCACGTCAGCGTGGAAGAAGCGCCCGCCTTCATCTTCGGCTACACCTGCGTCAACGACGTGACGGCTGTGGAAATCCTGCGCATGGACAAGACCTTCGAGCAGTGGACGCGCTCCAAGGGTTTCGATACGTTTGGCCCGTTCGGCCCGGTGATCACGACCGGCATTGATCCTGCCAACCTGCGCATCAAGGCCATTCTGGTGCAGCCTGATGGCGCGGTGCAGGAACGGCAGAATTATCCGGTCTCGGACATGGTGTTCTCGCCCGCGCAGCAGGTCAGCATGATCTCGCGTGACATGACGCTGGAACCCGGCGACATCATCGCCTGCGGCACCTCGGTCGGGGCCGGTGCAATGAAGCCCGGCAGCGTGATCCGCGTTGAAATCGACGGCGTCGGCACCCTGGAAAACCGCTACGCCGCGTAGACGACCGCTTCTCCGGTCGCGACGGGCTCTCCTCTGGAGTCACCGCATGCCGCGCAAACCCTTGGTGGGAGCGCCTCTCCGCGTTTCCCACCAGTAGCGTTGGCTCAGTCGGCCTTGATGCCGGCGGCCTCGATGAATTTCTTCCAGCGGGCGATATCGTTGCGGATCACCGTGCTGATTTCCTCCGGTGTGCTGGTGCTGGGGATCAGACCCTGCTTCAACAGCGTCTCGCGGATGTCGGGCATCGCCAGGATGGCCGCCACCTCGCGGTTGACCCGCGCCGTGATCTCGCGCGGGGTGTTGGCCGGCCCGGCAATCCAGTAATACAGGTCGATATCGAGGTTCTTCAGGTTCAGTTCGGCAAAGCTGGGCATGTCGGGCGCCAGCACGGAACGGCTCTCGCCCGACACCGCAATCACGTTGAGCTTGCCGGCGCGGGCAAACGGCTGCGCGGTGTGCACCGGCAGCACCGCCATCTGCACCTGGCCGCCCAACAAATCGGTGTTCGCGGCAGCGGCGTTCTTGTAGGGCACATGCACGATGTCCAGGTTCAGGCGCTGTTTGAGCAACTCGATCGCCAGGTGCTGCGGCGTGCCGTTGCCGGGCGAGCCGTAGTTGACCTTGCCCGGGCGCGCCCGCACATACGCCGCCAGTTCATCCAGGGTCTTCACCGGCAGCACGTTCGGGTTCACCACCAGCGCCACGTTGCCCGTGGCAAGTTTGCCCATCACGGTGAAGTCGTTCACCGGATCGTAAGGCAGATTCTTGTACAGCGCCGGCGTGATCACGAAGGTATTGACCGTGATCATCAGCGTATGGCCATTCGGCTGCGCCTTGGCGACAAAATCGGCCCCAAGGTTGCCACTGGCACCCGCCTTGTTCTCGACGATCACGCCTTGCCCAAGGCGCTCCGACAGCTTGGGTGCCAGAGTGCGCGCAATGATGTCGATGCCGGTGCCAGGAGCGTACGGAACCACAATGGTCACCGGGCGTTGCGGCCAGACTTGCGCCTGCGCCGGCACATGCGCGCCCAACATCACCAGGGCAACGAGGGACGTGATCCAGGTCTTCAGATGGTGGTACATGAATCAGGCCTCCTTTGGCGCCCTGCCCGACGCGAGCAGTTTCAGCGCATTCTCGAAATAGATTTTACGGCGCTCCGCCTCGGAGAGCTTGAGATCCTCGATCGAGCGGATGCCCTCGCGGATGAACATGGGCCCGCCTTCCGGATCAAACGGGCAATCGCTGGCAAACACCACCTTGTCGGGCCCAAAAAAATCCAGGCCGCAGCGCAGGGCCGAGCTGGAGCCGCCCAGCACCGTGTCGGCATAAAACATCCTGAAATACTCGATCGGCTTCTTCGCCATGCGCTTGAGGATGTCCGCATCGTTGTCATCGACGCTGCGGCTGCCCAGCTGCGCCCACAGCGTATCCATGCGGCCGGCGAAGTAAGGCGCCATCGCACCGCAGTGGTGAGTAATGACGCGCAGCTCGGGCAGTTTCTCCAGCATCCCCGAGAACACCAGGCGCGCCATCGCGACGCTGGTTTCGTAGGGCCAACCCAGCACCTGCCAGATTTCATACTTGGATTTCTGTTCGCTCGGGTAATCCGGCCGCGAGCCGGGGCGAATCGGATGCATCCACACCGGCATGCCATGGTGCTGCGTGATGCGTTCGAACACCGGGTAGAACTCCTCCTCATCCAGCGCTCGCCCGTTCACGCTGGTGGTGAGCTGGATGCCGCGCGCGCCCAGCTGGTTGATGGCGCGGTCCATCTCTTCCAGCGCGGCCGGTACATTGTTCATCGGCAGGGAGGCGACAAACGCCGGGAACTGCTGCGGCCATCTGCGCACCATCGCGGCCATGCCATCGTTGGCAACCCGGGCAAAGCCCGGTGCGACGTCCGGGCCACCCAGCGTCTCGGGAGGTGGCAGCGCCAGCGTCAACACCTGCTGCACATCGGGCCAGGCCTTGAGCATCTCGACCCGCGCTTCGATATCCCACAGCATGGTGAGGTTGGTCATGCGCTTGACGATGCCAGCATCCTTCGAATGCTGCTGCAGCAGTTCCAGGTAGGCACGTGGCATCACGTGGTTGAAGATGTCGATTTTTCTCACGGCGGGGACGGAAATCAGGAATGAACAGGGTGAAAATGACGGCAGCCAGTTGCCAGCTGCACCGCGCGAAGAGGAGTGCCGCCGGCCGCGCAGTGTCCTGCGCCGGCCTGCCAGTTGTCAATGGCCGACCGGTCTGGGGATGGTGGTATGCTCCCGCGAGCCACACCAACGGATCAACCCATGCCTTCTTCCTGGAAACTCCCCCGCCCATGGTGCGTTTGCGCCCGCCCCACCCTGGCGCTGGTCGTCGCGCTGACTGCCTCGCCCGGCATGGCGCAACAGTCAGTCCCTGCCGCGACGGAATCGCCTGCCGCAGCCGCAGACGTGGCAGCGCCGCCAGCGGCAGCCACAGTCCCCGTTGTCAAGAAGGACGATGACGCCTTCCTGCGCGGCATGCAGGCCAAATCGAAGAACCAGGTGCCTCTGGCGATCAAGGAATTCACGCAGGCGGCCGCCTCCGGCCACGCCGATGCCCAGCACCTGTTGGGCATCATGTACTTGCGCGGTGATGGCGTCAAGGCAGACCCAAAGCAAGCCCTCGCCTGGTTCGAGCAGGCACTCGAGCGTAACCACCCGCTGGCCGCCACGGCCATGGGTGAAATGAACGAGCATGGCAACGGCGTACCGAAGAACCCTGCCAGGGCGGCAGTGCTTTACGAGCGTGCCGCCGTGCTGGGCTTTCCGCCGGCCCAGACCAAGCTGGGCGCGTTGTATGAACACGGCACCGGGGTGCCGCAGAACGACCACACGGCCATCGACTGGTACTCGCTGGCTGCAGCGCAGGGCTACTGGGATGCCCAGCATCGCCTGGGCAAGATGCTGCGCGAGAACAAGTCGAAGGATCTCGAGTACCGCGAGGCGCTGCGTCTGTTCGAGGCTTCGGCCAAGGGAGGCAACTCGCACGCGAAGGTCTCGCTGGGGGAAATGTACGAAGAAGGCGTGGGCGTCCGGGCAGACCGCAACAAGGCCGCCCAGCTGTACCGCGAGGCAATCAGGGAGGGCGAGGTCTCCGGCAAGCGCAAGCTGGCCGACCTTCTGGCCGGCAAGTCCAAGCCTGGGTTGATGCTGGTCAGCACCCAGCCGGTCAAGGTGACGGCAGTCAAGGTGGCGGCGGTCAAGACATCCGCACCCGCCGCCGCGAAAAAGCAGAACTAAGAGCAGAACTGACAGGAACGCTTCATGGCACTGAACGAAACACACGACCCAAAACTCTCAAGCTGGGTGGCCTCTGCCAACGCCACCGATGCCGATTTCACGATCCAGAACCTGCCCTATGGCGCGTTTCGCCGCAAGGGCAGCACCGAGCCGTATCGCATTGGCGTAGCGATTGGTGACCAGATTCTCGACCTCACCGCAGCGAGCAAGGCGGGTGTGTTCGAAGGCGCAGCGGCTGACGCCCTCGCCCTGCTGCAGGGAAGCAGCCTCAATGCCTTCATGGGCGCCGGTGCCGCGGCCTGGAGTGCCCTGAGACTGGCGCTCTCGCGTGCCCTGCGTGCCGGCAGCGCAGCGGAAGTGAAACTGAAGGCGGCGCTGGTACCGCAGTCCGATTGCGAGATGACAGTGCCGGCCACCATCGGCGACTACACCGATTTCTTCACCTCGATCCACCACGCCACCTCGGTGGGCAAGCTGTTCCGCCCGGACAACCCGCTGCTGCCCAACTACAAGTACGTGCCGATTGCGTATCACGGCCGCTCTTCCTCGATCGGCGTTTCCGGTCAGACGTTCCCGCGCCCGATGGGCCAGATCAAGGGGCCGAATGATGCGGCACCTGTCTTCGCTGCCTGCAAGCGCCTCGACTATGAACTGGAGATGGCCGTCTTCATCGGCCCCGGCAATGCCCAGGGCAAGCGGGTCACGATGGACCAGGCCGAGGCGCACGCCTTCGGCATGTGCCTGCTCAACGACTGGTCGGCGCGCGACGTGCAAACCTGGGAATACCAGCCGCTGGGCCCGTTCCTGGCGAAGAACTTTGCCTCCACCATCTCTCCCTGGGTGGTGACCATGGAAGCACTGGAGCCCTACCGCACCGCATGGACGCGTGTGGCCGACGATCCGCAACCCCTGCCCTACCTCGATTCACCCGCCAACCGTGCCCACGGCGCCATCGACATCGCCGTGGAAGCCTGGCTGCAAACCGGCAAGATGCGGGCGGCTGGTATCGCACCGCACAAGCTTTCCGCCTCCAGTTTTCGCCACGCCTACTGGACCATCGCGCAAATGATCGCGCACCACACTTCGGGCGGCTGCAATCTGCAACCGGGCGACCTGCTCGGCACCGGCACGCAATCCGGCCCGACCGCACCGGAAGCCGGCTCGATCCTCGAACTGACGGCCGGTGGCAAACAACCCATCGCGCTGCCCAATGGGGAGACGCGGACCTTCATCGAGGATCACGACACGCTGATTCTCACTGCGCATTGCACCAGGCCAGGCGCGGCGCGCATCGGCTTCGG
>CAYUEG010000018.1:0-28067 GCA_964443245.1 uncultured Burkholderiales bacterium
TGTACGGCAGCCCGCATTCTTCGAGCATGATCGAGACCTTGCGGCCGTTGGGCGTGCCCCATGTGTACAAATCAATCACGATGCGTCCTTTCATCCAGTGGCGAAATGGGTCGCCAAGTTAACACAATCAAAACGATGCCGAACCCCGCCTCCCCGCCAGCTGGTCCTTCGGCGCGCAGGGAATTCACTGTTGGTCACGCAGGTGCGACACCAACATGGAAGCCGCCGGTGACAAATCGTTGTCAGCCTTGGTCGCCATGACCAGCCGCCGAACTGCCCAAGTGTCTTCAAGCCGGATCGTTTTCAATCCAAGCGCCTGCACCTGTGCCTTGCAAGCGGCGAGCGGCACGATGCCGATGCCGAGCTGCGCTGCAATCATGTGGCACATCGCATCGAAGCTGCGTACCTGCACCCGCAGGCGCATTGGCATGCCGGCCTGCTCCGCCGCGTCTGATGTCAGTTCCAAGAGCGAGCTGCCGCGATTGAGGCCCACGAAATCATGTTCGAGGCAGTCCGCAAAGCGGATGCGCCGCAGTTTCGCCAGAGGATGCTTGCGGGCGCACAACAGCACCAGTTCGTCGGTCTGAAACGGCGTCACTGTCAGGCCGTGGGCCGGCACGCTTTCGGCAAACACGCCGACATCGGCGAGGCCGTCGATCAGGGCGCGCACAATATCGCCGCTCAACTGCTCCTCTACTTCGACACGAATGTCCGGATGTTTGTGGAGAAAGCTGGCAAGTGAATCGGGCAGGAACGCGGTGAGGGCCGACATGTTGGCCCACAGCCGCACGTGGCCGCGCACCCCGCTTGAATACTCCTTGAGTTCGCTGCCGAAGCGCTCAAAGCCCTGAAACAGGCGCAGTGCGTGCTGCAGGGCGACGTGGCCGGCAGGCGTGAGTTCGATGCCCTTCGAAGTGCGCTCCAGGAGGCGTGATCCGGCCGCTTCTTCGAAATCGGCAAGGCGCCGGCTAGCCGCTGACAGCGCCAGGTGACAGGCCTCAGCGCCCTTGGTGATGCTGCCGGTCCGTGCGATCGCACAGAACAGTCGCAGGGTCACGAAGTCGATCCGCCCGGGGTTGATGGAGGAGGCCATTCGGCGATTCTAGAACAAGCCTTCGCGTTTTGCGAAGGCTGGTTGCCGTGACAGGCATTCCGCGCCGACGGCCCGGTGCCTAGACTTTCGCCACCTCGCACCCCCTTCCACGCCACGCCATGATCGACCACCTTGACCACCTGGTCCTCACCACAACCGACGAAGCACGCTGCGTACATTTTTACGTCGAGCTGCTCGGCATGACGCTGGAGACCTTTGGCAGCGGGCGCAAGGCGTTCCGCTTCGGCGCGCAAAAGATCAACCTGCACATCAAGGGGCACGAGATCGAGCCCAAGGCCCACCTCCCGGTCCCGGGCGCACTCGACCTGTGTTTCATCGCCAGCATCCCGCTCGACGAGGTGATTGCCAAGCTCAATGCGCGGCAAGTGCCAATCATGGAAGGTCCGGTCATGCGCACCGGCGCCACGTCGCGCATCCGCTCCATCTACCTGCGCGACCCCGATCTCAACCTGATCGAAATTTCCGAGCTGGTGCACTGACGGACCGCCGTACGGTTTTAACCATCCATAAACCAAAAAAGGAGACTCCATGAAACTGACATCCCTGCTTATCCTCGCAGCTACCAGCCTGGTACCGATCACGGTGGCTGCTAACAACTATCCGATGCGCCCGATCACGCTGGTCGTGCCGAGCGCACCGGGTGGTTCTACCGACATCACCGCCCGACTGATTGCCGAGCCGCTCGCACGCGCGCTGGGGCAGCCGGTGGTCATCGAGAACAAGCCGGGGGCGAGTGGCAACCTTGGCACGCAGCAGGTAGCCAAGGCCAGCCCGGATGGTTACACGCTGCTCATGCAGTACTCGGGGTACCACGTGGCCAATCCTGCCCTGTTCAAGCAGTTGTCCTGGGACCCGGTCAGGGATTTCGCGCCGGTCGCCATGGCGATGCGCGCGCCCCATGCGCTGGCGGTAAGCGGCAAGCTGCCTGTCAACAGTGTGGCGGAACTGGCTGCGCTGGGCCGCAAGAATCCCAAAGGGTTGTTCTACGCGTCGTCGGGCAGCGGCTCGGTGCAGCACATCGCCGGCGTCATGCTGGCCGAGCAGCTCAAGTTCCCGCTAACCCATGTGCCGTACAAGGGGGCTGGCCCGGCAGTGACCGATCTGATCGGCGGGCAGGTCGACATTTTTGTGACCACGCCGCCCAGCGTGATCGGGCATGCCGCGAGCGGCAAGATCAAGCTGCTCGCCTATACCGCGCCGAAGCGTCATCCGGCACTGGCCAACGTGCCTACCTCCGCCGAAGCGGGATTGCCTGGCTATCTCGTCGAGTCCTGGTTCGCGGTGTTCGCGCCGGCCAAAACGCCGCCGGAGATCATCAACCGCCTCACCACGGAGATCAAGAAGATCGTCGAAAGCGACACCTATCGCAAGCGCATGGATGAGCAGGGTGCATTCGCCGCCTACATGGATCCGAAGTCCCTGGGGCAACTGGTCAGCACCGATCTCGAGCAGTGGACAAAGGTGATCAAGGCCGAGAACATCACGGGCGAGTAAGGAGACAACGTGAAACTCGGATTCGTTGGCCTGGGACAGATGGGCCGGCCCATGGCGATGAACATGCTCAAGGGCGCAGAGCCTGTGCTGGTGTACTCGGCAGACAAGAGCGCATACGCCGCGTTTGAACAGGCGGGCGCACAGCCGGTATCCGACCTGCAGGCGCTGGCCGTGGCCGACATCATTCTTCTCAGCCTGCCGGGTAGCGAGGTCGTGCGCGATGTCGTGCTGGGGCCCGATGGGCTAGCCGCCCATTTGCGCGCCGGGCAGGTGATTGTCGATACCAGCACGATTGGCTACACCGTCAGTCTGGAAATCGGCACCGCACTCAAGCAGCGCGGCGTCGCATTTCTCGATGCGCCGGTCTCGGGCATGGAGGCACGCGCCGTCGACGGCACCCTGACGGTCATGTGCGGCGGCGAGCGCGACACGTTTGATCGCGTCCAACCGTATCTCGAACGCGTCGGCAACAACATTCTCTACATGGGCCCTGCCGGCAGTGGCCAATTGACCAAGCTGGTCAACCAGTTGCTGTTCGACATCCATTGCGCCGCGCTGGCCGAAATATTGCCGATGGCGGTGAAGCAGGGGCTCGACCCCAGCCAGGTTGGCAGCGTGATCAACAGCGGTACCGGGCGCAGCTATGCCTCCGAGTTCTTCATTCCGCAGATCCTGCAGGGGCGGTTTTCCTCGGGCTACCCGATGCAGCACGCCTACAAGGATCTGGTCAGCGCCGCGCAGCTTGGCGCACAGAAGTGCATCCCCATGCCGGTGCTCGCTGCCGCCACGGCGACATACCAGAACGCATTGCTGCAGGGCCACGGCAAGCTCGACAAGGGCGCCATGATTCTGCCGTTCGAACAACTGCTCGGCGTGCAGTTCCGGAGCAGCGCCCAGCCCACGTCGCCCCGCACAGGAGAATCGCATGTCTGAACCGGAAGGCCTCGATCGCGGCCTCACCAACTATGGTGATCGCGAGTTCGCCGCCTACCTGCGCCGCACCATGGCGCGCTCGATGGGCATCTCGCGCGAACTGCTCGGCAAGCCGGTAGTCGGCATTGCCACCTCGCCGAGCGGCTACAACAATTGCCATCGCTACATGCCGGAACTGGCCGAAGCAGTGGCGCGCGGCGTGCTCGCGGCCGGCGGTTTGCCGCGCGAGTTTCCCACCATCTCGCTCGGTGAAGTGTTCCTCAACCCGACCAGCATGGTGTTTCGCAACCTGATGTCGATGGATGTGGAAGAAATGATCCGTGCCCAGCCGATGGATGCGGTGGTGCTGATCGGTGGCTGCGACAAGACCGTGCCGGCGCAACTGATGGGCGCGGCATCGGCCGGCCGCCCCGCGATTCAACTGGTCACCGGGCCGATGATGACCGGGCGGCATCGCGGTGAACGCCTTGGGGCCTGTACCGATTGCCGACGCTTCTGGGGCAAATTCCGCGCCGGAGAAATTGACCGGCAGGAGATCAACCGTGTCGAAGGCCGGCTCGCCATCACTGCCGGTACTTGTGCGGTGATGGGCACGGCGAGCACCATGGCGTGCATCGCCGAAGCGTTGGGCATGTCACTACCCGGCACGGCGACGATTCCGGCGGTCGACTCGCAGCGCCTTGTCGCTGCAGAGGAGAGCGGCAAGCTCGCAGTGCGCCTGGCTTATCAGCCGATCACGCCGCAGCAAGTGATCACGACGCAATCGGTCGAGAACGCATTCCGGCTTCTGATGGCCCTGGGCGGATCGACCAATGCCATCGTGCATCTGACGGCGATTGCCGGCCGCCTCGGCATTCGCATCGCTCCCGAGCGCCTCAACCAGATTTCCGACGAGACGCCGGTGCTGGTCGACCTCAAGCCGGTCGGCGAGGGCTACATGGAAGACCTGCATGCCGCCGGTGGCGTGGGCGCTGTGCTGCGCGAATTGCGCCCCCTGTTGCATCTCGATTGCATCGGTGTCGATGGCACCACCTTGCGTGAACGGCTCGACGAACCCTTGCCCTGGATCGACCGCAAGGTCGTGCGTGCCTTTGACGATCCGGTGTCACGCGTGGGCGGACTGATTGCCCTGAGCGGCACGCTGGCCCCCGGCGGTGCCATCTTCAAGCGTGCGGCGGCGACGCCTGCGCTGTTCGAAGTCGAGGGCCGCGCTGTCGTGTTCGAGAGCCTCGAAGACCTGAGCGCGCGCATCGACGATCCTGATCTTGATGTTCGACCCGACGACATTCTGGTGTTGAAGAACGCCGGGCCGCATGGTGCCGGCATGCCGGAAGCCGGCTATCTGCCGATTCCGGCCAAGCTGGCGCGTGCCGGTGTGAAAGACATGGTGCGCATTTCCGACGCGCGCATGAGCGGCACGGCCTACGGCACCATCGTGCTGCACACCACCCCGGAGGCGGCCGTCGGCGGTCCGCTCGCGGTCGTGCGCAATGGCGACCGCATTGCGCTGTCGGTGTCAAAGAAGCGCATCGATCTGCTGGTCGATGAATCAGAAATCCAGCGGCGCCTCGCCGCGTGGTCTCCACCCGATCGCCCGGTGCGCGGCTACGCCGCGCTTTACCGCAACACCGTCATGCAGGCCTCGGAAGGATGCGACCTCGATTTTCTCGTCGGGCAAGCCCACTCTACCCCGGCCACCTGAAGCACCACCACCTTTTCTTTCTGCGGACTCCACCATGAACCTGTTCAGCAAACTCTCAAAACGCGCCGCCGAAGGCCGACCCTTGCGCGTCGGCCTGATCGGCGCCGGCAAATTCGGCTCGATGTATCTCGCCCAACTGCCCCACACTCCTGGCGTGCATCTGGTCGGCATCGCCGATCTGTCACCTGCCAATGCCCAGGCGAGCCTGGCGCGAGTGGGCTGGCCTGCCGAACGGTCGGATGCCCGCTCGCTTGACGATGCACTGCTGTCCGGCAAGACCCATGTGGGTGACGACTGGCAGGCACTGATCGCGCACCCCAAGGTCGAGATCATCGTCGAATGCACCGGCAATCCGATTGCTGCGGTCGACCATTGCCTCGCCGCGTTCCGGCATGGCAAGCACATCATCAATGTGACTGTCGAAGCGGACGCGTTCTGCGGGCCTCTGCTGGCGCGCAAGGCGGCCGAGACCGGAGTCATCTACTCGATGGCTTATGGCGACCAGCCGGCACTGGCGTGCGATCTGGTTGATTGGGCGCGCACCTGCGGCTTTCCGATCGTGGCGGCCGGGCGCGGCCACAAATGGTTGCCCAAGTTTCGCGAGTCCACACCGGATACGGTGTGGGATCACTGGGGCGTGACAGCAGAACAGGCGCGCATCGGCGGCATGAACCCGAAGATGTTCAACGCGTTTCTGGACGGCTCCAAACCGGCCATCGAAAGTGCGGCGATTGCCAACGCCACCGGCCTCGAAGCGCCGGATGACGGGCTCACGTTTCCGCCCGGATCGGTGGACGACATTCCCTCCCTGATGCGGCTCAAGAGCGAAGGCGGCCACCTGGCCAAGAAGGGCGTGGTCGAAGTGGTGTCATCTCTCACCGCAGACGGCAAGTCGGTCGGCTACGACATCCGCAAGGGCGTGTGGGTCTGTTTCGAAGCCGCCAGCGATTACATCAAGCGCTGCTTCAAGGAATATCAGGTGGTCACCGACCCGGATGGACGCAACATGGTTCTGTACAAAAAGTGGCACCTGATCGGACTCGAATTGGGCGTGTCAGTCGCGGCCATCGGCCTGCGCGGCGAGCCGACCGGCGTGGCGACCTGCTTCAACGCCGACGTCGTCGCCACCGCCAAGCGCGACCTCAAGGCCGGCGAAATGCTCGATGGCGAAGGTGGTTACACCGTCTTCGGAAAGCTCTCACCCGCAAAAAAGTCGCTGAAGCTCGGCAGTTTGCCGCTGGGATTGGCGCACCATCTCAAACTTAAGCGCAACGTGGCCAAAGATGCTTCGCTCACGTGGGATGACGTCGAGATCGATCCGTCCGTCTCGGCCTACAAGCTGCGCAAGGAGATGGAAAGCGCATTTGCGCCAAAATGACCGCAATGTCAGCGTGAAGAATGGCTCCTGGAGCCATTCTCCTGGCATTGGCCGTCAGAGGCGCTCCTGCAGCGCCTCCCCGGCACACAGATTTGATTGAGGCGCCACCACCATGCAAAAGTTTGATGCCGACAAAGCGGGCCCGCTCGCCGACGTGCGCGTGGTCGATCTCTCACGCCTCGTGGCGGGCAACATGCTCACTGCCTACCTCGCCGATTTCGGCGCCGATGTCATCAAGGTCGAGCGCAGCGGCGAAGGCGATGACCTGCGGCGCTGGCGCGAGGCGGGCCAGCCGATCTACTGGAAAGTCTACGGGCGCAACAAGCGCTCGCTGGTGCTCGACATCAAGTCGGCCGAGGGCATTGCACACCTGAAGAAACTGCTCAAGCACTCGCACATTCTGGTCGAGAACTTCGTGCCCGGCGGGCTTGAGAAAATGGGCCTCGGGCCGGCGCTGCTGCACGAGATCAACCCGGCGCTTGTGATCGTGCGCATCTCAGGCTGGGGCCAGACGGGCCCCTACAGCCACAAACCCGGCTTTGGCACTTTGGTAGAAGCGATGTCGGGCTTTGCGTATCTGAATGGATACCCTGATCGTCCCCCTGTATTGCCGCCGCTCGCATTGGCCGACATGATTGCCGGTATGTACGGCGCTGCGGGTGTGCTGACGGCGCTGCGCGTGGCCGAGAAAAGCGGCAAGGGTCAGGTGATCGACCTCTCGCTGTTTGAGCCGATTTTCTCGTTTATCGCGTCGGAAGCGGCCAAGACCCAACTAACCGGTGAGGCCACCTTGCGCGCCGGCAACCAGAGCACGCACACCGCGCCGCGCAATGTGTACCAATGCAGCGACGGCGGCTTCGTTGCGTTGAGCGGGTCGATGCAGTCGATGGCGATGCGCATTCTCGACACCATTGGCAGGCCCGGGCTCAAGACTGACCCCCGCTTTTCCACCAACGAGGGACGTGTTGCCAATCGAGAGGAACTCAACGACATCATCGGCGCCTTCATCGGCGCGCGCAGCACCGAAGAGAACCTCGCGCTGTTTGAAGCAGCCGGCGTCACCGTCGGCCCGGTGTGCTCGATGAAGGATCTCCTTGGTCACCCATACACGATGGGGCGCGAAGCGATTGTCGAGCTTGAAGACGCCGACATGGGTACGCTGCCGATGCACAACGTAGTGCCGCGCCTCACCGGCACGCCGGGCGGTTTTCGCCGTGCGGCGCCAACGCTCGGGCAGCATTCGGACGAAATCCTCGCCGAACTGGCAAAGTTGCCTTGACCGGCAGGTACCCCCTCACGGACCCTCCCTGCGCCACACTTTCGGGGCTATTCTCCGAATGGAGCCTTCCAGAAGCTGCTCCTGGAGCCATTCTCCACGGCATGCCTGTCAATCGTTGGTAATGCCAGCCTGCTTGACGATCTTTTCCCACAGCACGTATTCGCGCAGGATCTTGTCCTGCAACTCCTTCTGCGTCGACGGCACGGCCTCCATGCCGTGTTCCCGGATCTGCTCGCGCACCTTCGGATCGTTGAGGGCGGTCACGATCTCGCGGTTCCAGCGCTCGGCCAGCTCGCGCGACATGCCGGGTGGCGCCACGAAGGCATACCAGTTGGTCACGTCATACCCGGGGAAGGTTTCGGCAATCGTCGGCACGTCCGGCAGCGCGTCCGCGCGGCGCAGCCCGGTGACGGCGAGCGCACGAATCTTGCCCGCCTTGATCTGCGCCACCGCCGTGGGCGCCGAGGCAAACACGGACGGCACCTGCCCTCCCAGAAGATCGGTCATCGCCGGGCCGCCCCCCTTGTAGGGCACATGGACCAGATCCACCTTGGCAACTGATTCGAACAAGGCGCCCGAAAGATGCCCGGTGGAACTGATGCCGGAAGTACCGTACGCGAGGGCGCCCGCCCTGGCGCGCGCCGCCCTGGCGTACTCCTCGACACTGCGCACTGGCTGCGACGGATGCACCACCAGCACGTTGGGGAACTGCACTGCCATCGACAAGGGCGTGAAATCGCGGCGCGGGTCGTAGCCCAGCTTCCTGGTCGTATGCGGCGACACCGTCAGCGGGCCAATGCTGGTCAGGTGAATGAAGTAGCCATCGGGCGTGGCGCGCGCTGCCTGCTCGGCCGCAATATTGCCACCCGCCCCTGGCTTGTTGTCCACGTTGACCGGTTGGCCAAGTTGCTCGGCCAGTTTCCTTGCCAGAAGCCGCGCCGTGATGTCGGTGCCGCCGCCCGGCGCAAATCCTACCGACAGCGTGATGGGCTTGCCGGGAAAGCCCGCCTGAGCCCATGCGGCGGCTGGCATCGACAGCATGACCAGCGCGGCCAGCCCTATTCGCAGGGCCTTTTTGCGCATGGGCAAGGTCAGCATGGGAACCTCCTGTTTCAGGAATGGACGGCAGGCAAGGCGTCGGAAAAGCGCGTCTCCATCTCATAGGCATGCCCGAGCTGATACAGGCGCGCCTCCGAGAAGGGGCGCCCGATCAGCTGAAAGCCGCACGGCAAGCCGTTTGGCGTGGGGCCGGCGGGTACGGCCAGCGCCGGCACACCCATTACATTGATCGGCCGCATCAGACGTGTGATCTCGTTGAGGATGCGCATCATGTTGGCGCCGCCGGAGACATCCACTTCGGCGAGCTTGGGCACCTGGAACGACAAGTTGGCGGCGAGCAGGGCATCGCACTTGCTGAACACGGTGGTGGCGAATTCGCGCAGCAGCGGCCCGCGCGCACGGTGCGCATCCATCACGCCCTGCGTCGTGGCAGCGAGTGTCATCTGGATGCGGCCGCGCGTCTGTGGTGTGTAGTCGTCCGGCCGTTCGCGCATCCATTGGCCATGTACGGCGATCACATCGCCCCAGGTAAGCAGAAAGCCCACCGCGTTGCACGCATCCAGGTCCGGCATGGCCACCTCGACGATCTCGCAGCCGAGCTTGCGATACACCTCGACGGCCGCCTGCATGCGCGCTGCCACTTCCGGTTCGAGGACGGCATCGAAATAACCTTTGGGAACGCCGATGCGCATGCCCTTGACCGGCTGGTTCAGGTGCGCCAGGTAGTCAGGCACGGCATCGCCGGTGGTGGAGGGATCGCGCGCATCGTGCCCGGCGATCACCGACAGCATCAGGGCGTTGTCCGCCACGGTGCGCGTGAGCGGACCGACGGTGTCGAGCGATTGTGAAAGCGGCATCGCACCGGCACGCGAAACACGCCCGAAGGTGGTCTTCATGCCAACCACGCCGCAAATCGAGGACGGCATGCGCACTGACCCTGCCGTATCCGAGCCCAGCGCGCCATAAACGATGCGCGCCGCCACCGACACACCGGATCCGCTTGACGACCCCCCGGTGATGTAGTCCGGGTTCCACGGGTTTCTCGCATCGCCGAGAAAGGCGTTCTGACCCGTGGGGCCATAGGCAAACTCGGTCATGTTGAGATTGCCGATCTGTACCGCGCCGGCAGCGTCCAGCTTCTCCAGGGCGCTGGCGGTGGTGGGTGCGACCCACTGGCCGCGAATCTTGCTGCCGCAGGTGGAGACCAGACCCTTGCGGTAATACATGTCCTTGTGCGCCAGTGGCACACCATGCAGCGGGCCACGGCTCTTGCCTTGCGCCAGCTCGGCATCACAGGCGCGCGCGGCGGCGAGTGCGGATGCTTCGTCGATGCGCACAAAGGCATTGACCTTCGGTTGCAGCGCCCTGGCCGCGGCAAGTGCGGCCTGCGTCAGCTCGACTGACGACACTTTGCGATCCCGCAGGGCCTGGGCAGCCTCGGTGAGGCTCATGTGCAGCGGGTTCTTCACACCGGACGAGGGCGCCTGGTAGGTGCCACCGCCCGCAGGCGGCTGGTCCTTCACCTCATCGCGCGCTGCAAACAGCGACAGCGTGTCGACATCGAAATCGATCTTCGCAGTGGCGCGCGCCATGTGTTCATAGGTGGCCTTGGCACTGGTGGCGATTTCGGCGGCACGCGTATCGGTTACCGGCCAGCCGAGTTGTTCAGCGTGGCGCAGCACGTCGGCGGGAGTCATGGCGGAGGTCATGTGTGTGGCTTTCGAAAGGGAGGAAGGAAAAATCAGAGGCCGGCGGCCGACTCAACGTCAGCCTTGGCCAGGCCGACCTTGGCACCGGCAGCGATGATCTCGCCCCAGGTGGTCGGATCGACCGGGATGCCGCTGACAACGCGCCTGGCCTTGGAAATGCGCTCGGGCTCGCCGGCAATCATCAGCTTTTCGGTTTGCGCATTCGCAGGCGACGCGGTGTGCCAGGCGACATATTCTTCCATCTCGCGCGCCAGGTTCTCCGCCGTGCCCAGTTTGGTCGGATCGACCAGGATCGAGAACATGCCGTTGAGCACACGGCGCTTGCCCTCGCTGCGCTCATGGGCGGTGAGGCCACCGGTCAGCGCGCCGCCGAGCAGCTCGCAAATCAGCGCCAGACCCGAACCCTTGTGCTCACCGAACGGCAGGATCGCGCCCAGCGGTTCCAGCACCGAAAACCGCGGGTCGGTGGTCGGGTTGCCCTGGGTGTCGATCAGGATGCCGGGGGGCAGTTGCTCGCCCTTGTTGTAGGCCACGCGGGTCTTGCCCTGCGCGATGCGGCTGGTGGCGAAATCGAGCACGATCGGGTCTTTGCCGGGCCGCGGAATGCCGACACAAAACGGGTTGGTGCCGTGGCGGGCGTCGCTGCCGCCCCACGGCGCCACCACCGGACGCGAGATCACGTTGACAAAATGGATCGACACCAGGCCGTGGCCGATGGCCTGCTCGGCCCAGTGGCCAATGCGGCCGATGTGGTGGGCATTGGAGAGCCCGAGCACGCACACCCCGTGGCGCTTGGCACGCTCGGCGGCCAGCTCGATCGCCTCGTAGCCCGCGACCTGACCGTAGGCCCGGTTGCCGTTCAGCGTGAGCAGTGCGTTCGAATCGAGCGTGATCGAGACATGGGCGTTGACGGTGAGGCCGCCTTCCTTGATCGCATCGATGTAGCGCGGAATCATGCCGACGCCGTGCGAATCGTGGCCCTTGAGATTGGCCTCGACCAGGTTGGTCGCAACCAGCTCCGCTTCGCGGTCGGTGGAGCCGCCAGCCTTGACGATGGCGCGGATGGCGGCAGTGAGGGCGTCGGCCTGGAGGATGATGTAGTCAGCCATGGTGGTTCAGACAACCTTTCCGGGATTCATGATGTTCTTGGGGTCCAGCGTGTTCTTGATCGACTGCATCAGCGCCAGTTCGACGGCAGACTTGTATTTGCGCACTTCGACATTCTTGAGTTTGCCCAGGCCGTGCTCGGCACTGATCGAGCCGCCAAACGCGTTGACGCAATCATGCACCACCGTGGAAACCTGTTTCCATTCGCCCAGCCAGGCCTCGACGGTAAATGAAGGCGGTTCGCTGATGTTGTAGTGCAGGTTGCCGTCGCCGAGGTGGCCGAATGTGACGGGGCGCACACCGGGCCAGCTTTTCTCCAGCGCCGCATCGGCCGCATCGATGAACTCGGCGATGCGCGAGATCGGCACCGAGATGTCGTGCTTGATGTTGCGCGCCTGGGCTTCGGGCAGGTGCTCGCGGATGTCCCAGAGCTTGGCAGCCTCGGCCTGATTCTTGGCGATTGCGGCATCGTCGATGAGAGCCGCTTCCAGAGCGGCTTCCAGGGCCGCTTCCATCGCGCCGTTGAGCGCCTCGCCAGGCTGTGGGTCAGTCGCTTCGAGCAACACATACCAGGCATGGTTGCCTTCAAGCGGCGAGCGGTGATCGGGAAACACGGCCTGCACGATATCGACGCAACGCGCCGACATCAGCTCGAACGCGGTGAGGCGTTCGCCCAGGTGCGAACGCATGTGCGACAAAAGTTCGAGGGCCTTGCGCGGGCTGGCGAGGGCCACAAAAACGGTGCTGGTCGATTTCGGTGCGGGGAACAGTTTCAGCACCGCCTTGGTGATGATGCCCAGCGTACCCTCGGCGCCGATGAACAGCTGCTTCAGGTCATAACCGGTGTTGTCCTTGCGCAGGCCCTTGAGGCCGCTCCAGACTTCGCCCGACGGCAACACCACTTCGAGGCCCATCACCAGTTCGCGCGTGTTGCCGTAACGCAGTACCTGCACGCCACCGGCGTTGGTGGAAATGTTGCCGCCAATTTCGCACGAACCTTCGGCCGCGAGCGACAGCGGGAACAGGCGGTCGTGTTCGGCCGCCTTCTCCTGCAGGGTTTGCAGGATGCAGCCGGCTTCCACCGTCATGGTGTTGTTGATGGTGTCGACCTCCAGCACCTTGTTCATGCGCGAGACGTTGAGCACCAGTTGCGCACCCGACTCATCCGGCACGCTGCCACCCACCAGGCTGGTATTGCCGGCCTGCGGCACGATCGCTACCCCTTCGGCGGCACAGAGTTTGACGATGGCGGCCACTTCTTCGGTACTGCCGGGCTTGACCACCACCAGCGGTTTGCCGAAGTATTTCTTGCGCCAGTCGTTGGCGTAGGGCGCGAAATCGCTGGTAATGACGTAGGCGTCGCCCACAATCCGGGCGAGGGCGGGAATCAGGTTGCTCATGGGTGCGAGGCTAGGTGGCAGGAACGTGGACTTCGTCGAGGAACAACTGTACTTCACGGAACAGGTTCATGCGGTTCTTTTCCATCAGGATGGTGTGTGTCCCCTCCCCGAGTTCGATATAGCGCTTGTAGGGGGCGCCGGTGAGCTTCGTGAACAGGTTGCGCGCCATTTGCACCGGCGTATCCTGGTCCCACTCGGCGATGATCAGCAGCACCGGTGCCCTGATGTGTTCGGGTTGCCAGGGAATCACGCCATTGCGCCAGTAGCGGTTGCCATCGGCCACCACGCCGTTGGGCGCGCGCAGCACCGGCGGTGTTTGTGCAGAACCGACCGGATCGGTAGCCAGGGTGGCCTCTGCCCAGGTCTCGAACCACCCGGCGGGAATCAGATCCGCCTGCTTGTCAGCCGGCACGCCGGTCATCCAGCGCTGCCTCGCCTCTTCCATGCGGACCGCACGATAGGCCGGCAGCGGGCCGGGCCCGGAGGGCAGCAGGGAGACGGTCTGGCCGATTCCCACCGGCGCGTACAGCACGAGCTTGTTGACGTTGTCGCCATGCAGGCTGGCATACCACTGCATGATGGCAGTACCCCAGGACCAGCCCATCAGGTTGAGCTTGTCGATCCCCCTGCGGGTCTTGATGAACTCGACCACCGTCTGTACATCCCCCACCGCCTCCAGCGTGCTGGCGAAGGGCGGGTTGTCGGCGGCGGGCTGATTCATCTGCGGCGGGCGTGCGGAATGGCCATAGCCATGCACATCGAGCAGGTAAACGTCGTAACCGCGTTCGGCGAGGTAATCCATCCACGAGAACCCGCCGAGCGCGAGGTCAAACGAGGTCGAGGCCGGATAGGTCGCACCGTGCACGTACAGCAACGTCTTTTCGGGCGTGAAGCGCGTCAGGCCGACGGGGCGCTTGTTGCGCACGTAAAGATCCAGGCCCGCCGCATTGGGGATGCGACACTCCTCCATCACGAGTTGCGTGGCTGACGCGTCTACCGGCAAAGGCCCACCCCTGCCCTGCTGCTCCCCTTGCTCGTAATGATGTTTTGCAGCACCACGCCGTCCGTTTGCATCAGTAAACGGCACGCCCGCCACTGGCATCGAACACCGAGCCGGTGGTGAAGGAACATTCCTCACTCGCCATCCAGGCGATCATCGCCGCCAGCTCTTCCACCTTGACCAGGCGCCCCATCGGAATCTTGGAGAGCATGTAGTCGATGTGCTGCTGATTGACCTGCTTGAGGATGTCAGTCGCTGCGGCGGCCGGGGTAATCGCATTGACGCGAATGCCGGTGGTGGCCAACTCCTTGCCCAGCGATTTGGTGAGGCCGATCACGCCCGCCTTGGAAGCGCTGTAGGCGCTGGCGTTCGGGTTGCCTTCCTTGCCGGCGATGGACGCGATGTTGATGATGCGGCCGTAATCGTGTTTCATCATCTCGGGCACGACCGCCTTGCAGCAGCGGAAGGTGCCGTTGAGGTTGATCTCGATCACGTCGCGAAACTCGGTTGACGAGTATTCCCAGGTCTTGAGGGGCGAACCGGCAATGCCGGCGCTGTTGACCAGGAGATCAATGCGGCCGAACTCGGCAACGGCTGCCTTGGTCGCCGCGTCGACCGATTCATCCTTGCGAATATCGACAACACAGGTGCCGACCTTGCCCTTTTTCGACAGCGCCGCCTTCGATTCGGCCAGTTTGTCTGCCAATACATCCCACAACACCACAGCGGCGCCGGAGTCGAGAAAGCGCTCGGCCACGGCATAACCGATCCCGCGCGCACCACCGGTGATGACGGCGACCTTGCCCTGCAAATCAATCTTGTTCATGGTGACCTCAATACACCGCGCGGCCGCCGGAGATGTCAAACACCGCTCCGGTCGTGAACGAGCATTCCTCGCTCGCCATCCAGGCGATCATGCCGGCGATTTCCTCGACGGTGACAAAGCGGTTCATCGGAATCTTCGAGAGCATGAAGTTGATGTGCGCTTCGGTCATCTGCGCGAACATCTCGGTCTTGGCGGCCGCCGGTGTGAGCGCGTTGACGCGAATTCCGGTCGTGGCAAGCTCCTTGCCCAGGGATTTGGTGAGGCCGATCACCGCAGCCTTGGAAGCCGAATAGGCCGGCGCGTTCGGGTTGCCGTCCTTGCCGGCAATCGAGGCGATGTTGATGATGCGACCGTAGTCGGCCTTCATCATCGGGCCCACCACCGCCTTGCAGCAATGGAAGGTGCCGATCAGGTTGATGTCCTGCACCTGACGGAAATCCTTCGACGAGTATTCCCAGGTTTTCTGGTTCGGGCCGGTAATGCCGGCGCTGTTGACCAGAATGTCGATCTTGCCAAGCGCCTTGACGGCCGCATCGGCCGCAGCCAGCACCTGCGCCTCATCGGTGATGTCGACCACGTGGGTCTCGACCTTGCCCAACTTGGACAACTCTGCCTGCGACGTCTTCAGACGGTCAGCCGTCACGTCCCACAGCACCACGCTGGCACCGCTCTGCAGCATGCGTGTGGCCACCGCGTAGCCAATGCCCCGTGCGCCACCGGTGATGACCGCGACGCGATTCTTCAAGTCGATCTGATTCATGATTGCGTCCTCACTACAAACCCGTTGAGGTGGCGCACATCACCCCCCTCGCCACCGGTGATCACCGCAACGCGGCCTTTCAGGTCAATCTGGTTCATGCCTTCCTCTCCTGTTGTTTGGCCAGCTTTTTCAGCGGCCTCAAGTAAAACGCCGTACACAAGAAGTACGCCATCGACAATGCCACTTCCAGCAGCGCCAGCTGCGACGATAACCCGCTGTCACTGGCCGCCCGCACCACCCCTTCGGTGAAATACAGCCAGACCAGCAGGGTGGACCATTGCATCGTGTAATTGTCTGCCTTGAGCACCCCGCGCAACGCGGGCAACAGCGGCAGCACCTTCAACACCAGCCAGGAGCCGCCCGGCCGCAGCGGGGCCAGCCAAAGCTCCCAGACGACGCACAGCGCGATCAGCGCCAGCAACGCGGCAACTGCCGCCTTGTGCAATGCACGGTTGGGCGAGGCAGCCGTCACGCTGCCAGCTTCAGTGCGGTCACGGCCAGCCGCTTGCCGAGGGCGCGTGCCAACTGCTTCTCGTCATCCGTCAGGGGCGACTCCCCGCCACTGCCGGCGACATGGCTCGCGCCATAAGGCGTGCCGCCACTGTGTGTGGCCACCAGCGCCGGCTCGGTAAAGGGCAGGCCCACCAGCAGCATGCCGTGATGCAGGAGCGGCACCATCATGGTCAGAAGCGTCGACTCCTGGCCGCCGTGCATCGAGGAACTCGAGGTAAACACGCAGGCCGGCTTGCCGGCGAGGGTGCCGTTCTGCCATTCCGCTCCGGTGGTATCCCAGAAATGCTTCATCGGCGCGGCCATGTTGCCAAAGCGCGTCGGTGAACCCAGGGCCAGGCCGATGCACTCGACCAGATCGCGCTTCTCGACATAGGGTGCGCCGGAATCCGGTACCGGGGGGCTGGCAATTTGTGTGACCGGTGCCACCGGCGGTACCGTACGCAGCCGCGCTGCCGCGCCCGGCACGCCATCAATGCCTTGCGCAATGCTCTGCGCCAGGGCACGCACCTTGCCGTTGCGGCTGAAGTAAAGAACGAGAAGATCTGCCATGTCTGCCGGGTATTATAGAAGCCTCCTTCCGAGCGATGCCTCACGCCCCCACGAGTGAAGCCGGCCCTTTCCCTGAAGCATCCGTGGCTTGTCCATCCATGGCGCATGACGCTAGCCATTGCCCGTCGAGCGCAGGCCGAGCAGGTGAATCAGGTGGCGGGCAGCCTGACCTTCCTCACGCTGCTTGCGATCGTGCCCTTCATCACGATTGGCCTGGCGCTATTCTCCGCGTTTCCGATGTTCGGCGAGTTTCAGGAGGTGATCACCCGTTTCTTCCAGCAAAGCCTGCTGCCGGAGGAGGTGGGCGCGGTGGTGACGTCAAACATGGCCGACTTCGCCGCCAATGCCGCCAACATGACGCTGGCGGGCCTGGCGGTGCTCAGCGTGTCGGCCTTCATGCTGATGCAAACGGTGGAGCGCGCCTTCAACCGCATGTGGCACACCCGGGACAAACGTTCTCTGCCGCGGCGCCTCACTCTCTACACCCTGGCGCTCCTCCTCGGCCCGGTGCTGATCGGTGGCAGTCTCGCCGCCACCACTTTTCTGGTGTCGGCCTCGCTCGGCTTCTTGCCGCAGATGGCATGGCTGGACACGGCCCTCTTGGGCCTGGTGCCGGCAGTGCTCACGGCGATTGCCTTCACGCTCCTCTATCGGTCCGTGCCGGCATGCCCGGTACGCACACGCCACGCGCTGGCCGGTGGCGTGCTGGCGGCGCTCGCGTTTGAAATCATGAAAACCCTGTTCGGCCTGTACATCGCGGCGTTTCCTTCCTACCAGCTGATTTACGGCGCGTTTGCCGCGATTCCGCTCTTTCTGATCTGGATCTACCTGTCCTGGAGCATCACGCTGGTGGGCGCACTGGTGGTCGCCGGATTGCCCGGGGCGGTGGGTCATAATGCGGCCCCATGAGCCCATCCCCCTCCTTCGCCGCCAAGCTCGCCGCCGCCTGGGCGGCCCATGATTCGCTGCTGTGTGTCGGCATCGACCCGGACGTCAAGCGCTTCCCCAGACAGTTCGCCGGCCGCAAACAGGCCATCCTCGAATTCGGCAAGGCGATTGCCGATGCCACCGCCGATCTGGTGTGCGCCTTCAAGCCGCAGATCGCCTATTTCCATGCCGAGCGGGCAGAAGACCAGCTGGAGGAGTTGATCGCCTACATGCGCAGCCGCCACCCGACAGTGCCGGTGATCCTGGATGCCAAGCGCGGCGACATTGGCTCCACCGCCGAGCAGTACGCGCGCGAGGCCTTCGAGCGCTATCAGGCCGATGCCGTCACCATCAGCCCCTTCCTCGGGCATGACTCGGTGACGCCGTACACCCAATATGCGGACAAGGGCGTGATCATCCTGTGCCGCACCTCCAACCCGGGTGGCAGCGACCTGCAGTTCCTGGAACTGGATGGTCCGCACGGCAAGGAACTGCTGTACCAGCGCATCGCGCGCATCGTTGCCACCGAGTGGAATGGCCACGGCAACTGCGCGTTGGTCGTCGGCGCCACCTTTCCCAATGAACTGGCGGCAGTACGCAAGATCGTCGGTGACATGCCGCTGCTGGTGCCGGGCATTGGTGCGCAGGGGGGCGACATCGAAGCCACAGTCAAGGCCGGCCGTTCAGCGGCAGGCGCCGGCCTGATGATCAACTCGTCACGGGCGATTCTGTACGCTTCGAGCGGCGAGGATTTTGCCGCTGCGGCACGCCGCGCAGCGGACGAAACCCGTATCGCCATCAACCGGTTTCGGCAAGGCTAACAGCCGGAGAATGGCTCCTGGAGCCATTATCGCTGAACACATCGCCTGAGAGCCGCTCCTGGAGCGGCTCTCAGGCCTGCCGCTTGGCTACGTCAAGCTTTCCACTGCGGCATCAGGCGCACCGCATTGCCGCGCCCGATGGCATCCAGATCGGCCTGCGAGAACCCATAATCGATGATGCCCTTCACATGGTCTTCGCCGGTGCGATACGGATAGTCCGAGCCGAACAGCACCTGCGACACATTGACCAGCTTCATCAGCGACGCCAGCGCGCCGGGGTGGGCTGACCAGGCGGTGTCGTAGTAGAAGCGCTTCAACTCGTGCATCACGCCATTCGGCACGCGCGGCTTGAGCTTGGGATCGATGATCGGCGCACGCAGCAGGCGCTCGGTGAGGAAGGGCAGGGTGCCGCCGGCATGCGAGAAGATGAAGTTCACGTTGGGGCAGCGTGCCGCCGTGCCGGAGAACACCAGGTCCACGATCGTGCGCGTGGTATCGGTACCGAACTCCACCACCGTCGGCTGGATGTCCGGCGTCAGGATGTTGCGGCAGCAGTTGGCCGCCGTCGGGTGGGTGTAGACGATGCCCTTGCGGCGGTTCATCTCGTCCATGATCGGCGCGAACGACGGGTGGCCCAGCCATTTGTCGCCATAGCTGGTGAGCAGGCCAATGCCGTCCGCCTTGAGCACGTCCATCCCGTATTCGATTTCCTTGAGCGAACCATCGATGTCCTGCAGGGGCAGCATGATGAAGGAGCCGAACCGTCCGGGATGGTCCTTGGCGAGCCTGGCGGCCCACTCGTTGGCTTCGCGTGCAATGCGGCGTGCGTTCGGCGCATCGGCAAACTGCACCTGCGGTGTCGTCACCGAGACGATCGACGTCGCCACGCCGGCCTTGTCCATGTCGTCCAGGGTTTTGGCGAGCGACCAGTTGCGCACGATCGGCGGTGCCTGGTTGACCTTGGCCAGCTCGCTCACATAGGCAGGGGAAAACACGTGGTGGTGGGTGTCAATGCGGTTCTTCACCGACACTGCGCCGCCAGCGGTGGTGCAGCCCGGCAGTGCCGCAGCCGCGCCCAGCGCGCCCAGCGAGGATAGAAAACCGCGTCGCGAGACGGCGGGCTCGCAAAAGCAGTTGTATTGGGCAGCGGTGTGCGTGCAGGATGAAGCGTCGATCATGGTTGGTCTCCCCCCGAGGTAAACATGCTGCAGGAATGTGCAGCGGCAATGCCGTGTTTTTATTTATCGGCTGCTCATTACGTTAAACCCAAAAAGGGTCGGTGTGCAACCGGCGCCGTCAAATTGGCGGCGGCGTGGCAGAATCCGGGCCTGCGCGTCGAACCAGGCCCGCTTTGTGTGGCCGAATCCCATCATGATCATCGAGAACCAGCAGGATGTGACGACCGCCGTTCTTGCGGCCATCGAGAAGACGCCGGATGCGCGCACGCGCGAGATCCTCGCGGCATTGGTGCGGCACCTGCATGGCTTTGTACGCGAGGTGCGCATGACGGAACCGGAGTTTCAGGCAGCGATTGCGCTGATCGCCGAAATGGGCCAGCGCACCAACGCCAGCCATAACGAGGTGATGCTGATGAGCGGCGCACTCGGCGTCTCCAACCTCGTGTGCCTGATCAACAACGGCGCCATGGGCACCCGCCCGACGCAGGCGAACAACCTCGGCCCGTTCTGGCGCATGGATGCCCCGCCCACCGAGAACGGGGGCTCGCTGCTGCGTTCGCCGACACCGGGGGAGGCGCTGTTCTTCGCAGGACAGGTGCGTGATGCGCACGGTGCGCCGGTGGCGGCAGCCAAGGTGGACGTGTGGCATTCCTCCACCACCGGGCTTTACGAAAACCAGGACCCGACCCAGGCGGAGATGAATCTGCGCGGCGTATTCACCACGGACGCAGACGGCCGCTTCCGCTTTCGCAGCGTCAAGCCCGCCGGCTACCCGGTGCCGGTTGACGGGCCGGCCGGCAAGCTCCTGGCGGTGCAGGGGCGCCACAACATGCGGCCGGCGCATCTGCATTTCCTGATCTACAAGCCGGGCTTCAAGACCATCGCTTCACAGGTGTACACCGATGACGACCCGTATCTGGAAACCGACTCGCAGTTCGGTGTGACCAAGGCGTTGATCGGCCACTATGTGCGCCACGAAGGTGAAGCGGCACCCGCCGCCGACGTGAAGGGTGTCTGGTGGTCGCTGGAGCACCACTTCACGCTGGAACCCGGCGAGAGCCGGTTGCCCAAGCCGCCGATTTCCGGCAAGGCGGGCAATGCCGCCACCCAACCGGCAGCCGGGTCAGGCACGCACCCCTGACCCCCCTCTGCCGCAACCTGCATCCACGACAAAGGAAACACCATGAATGGCGCTGAAAGCCTGGTTCGCACCCTGATTGCGAGCGAAGTGAATGTCTGCTTTACCAACCCTGGCACTTCCGAAATGCACTTTGTGGCGGCACTCGACAAGATCGAGGGCATGCGCTGCGTGCTCGGCCTGTTCGAAGGCGTCGTCACCGGCGCGGCAGACGGCTACTACCGCATGACCGGCAAGCCCGCCTCCACCCTGCTGCACCTGGGGCCCGGCTTGGGCAATGGCCTCGCCAACCTGCACAACGCCAAGAAGGCCTGCTCGGGCATCGTCAATATCGTCGGTGAGCACGCGAGCTACCACTTGAAGCATGACGCGCCCCTGACGGCAGACATCGAAGGCATCGCAAGGCCGATGTCGCATTGGGTCAAGACCTCCCCTTCCTCACAGCACATTGCGGCGGATGGCGCGCTCGCTGTCGAGGCGGCGCGCGCTGCACCGGGCCAGATCGCCACGCTGATTCTGCCGGCCGATACGGCGTGGAACGAAGGCACCGCCCCCGTAACAGCCCGCCCGGCCGCGGCCCGCAAGCCGGTATCGAGCGAGGCCGTGCGCGCTGCCGCCGCAGCCTTGAAACAACCCAACGCGGCGCTGATGATGGGCGGCATCGGGGTGCGCAATTCGGCGATGGAACTGGCCGGCCGGATTGCCGCCAAGACCGGCTGCAAGATCATGAGCGAATACAACAGCGCCCGCACCGAGCGCGGCGCCGGGCGCGTGATTTCGAACCGCGTGCCCTACGTCGTCGATCTCGCCCTGAAAACCCTTTCCGAGTTTCGCCAGATCGTGCTGGTCGGCACCAAGGCGCCGGTCAGCTTCTTCGCCTATCCCGGCAAACCCTCCACTCTCGCCCCGCCTGAATGCGCCTTCACCAGACTGGCCGGCGTCGAGGAAGACATCGTCGGCGCCCTTGAGGCCCTGGCGGATGAACTGGGGGCACGCAGCACACCGCCCGCCCATGTGGCCACCCTCGCGCCACCGGCCCTGCCGACGGGCCCGGTGACGCTGGAGGGTGTGGCCGCCGTGCTCGGCGCGCTGATTCCGGAAAACGGCATCGTGGTCGACGAGGCCGTTTCCAGCGGGCGCGGCTTCGCCCGCTCCACCACCCATGCCCAGCCACACGACTGGCTCACCACCATGGGCGGCTCGATCGGCTTCGGCCTGCCCACTTCGGTGGGTGCCGCGATTGGCGCCCCCGGACGCAAGGTGATCACGCTGGAGGGCGACGGCAGCGCGATGTACACGCTGCAATCACTCTGGACCATGGCGCGCGAGCAGCTTGACGTGACGATGGTGATCTTTGCCAATCGCAGCTACAACATCCTGCGCGGCGAATTCAATGCGGTCGGCGCCGGTGCCCCCGGGCAACGCGCCACCGACATGCTGACGCTGGACCGGCCGAATCTGGATTGGCTATCGCTCGCGCGCGGCCACGGCGTCGAAGCCGGGCAGGCCACCACGCTGGATGAATTGGCCACACAACTGAAGCGCGGCCTGGCCTCCAGCGGGCCCTACCTGATCGAACTTGTTCTGTAGAAAAGGCTGACACCACATGGCAGGCTATCGCGCCCGACTGGGCTTTCTCGTCCCGCCCGGCAACCCCACCACCGAACCCGAGGTGATTCGCCTGACGCCGCCTGGCGTGTCGGTGCATTTCACCCGCATGGTGGCCCACGGTGTCACCGGCAGCCTCGAGGGGCAGGAGGAACGCAACCGCACGCAGATTGCGCACCTGGACGAAAACGTCTCATTGCTTTCGATGGTCAACCCCTCGGTGATGGTTCTGGCGCATACGGCCACCAGTTACACATTGGGCAAGCTGGGGGAGGCGGACCTGATCGAGCGCATCCAGCGCTCCAGCGGCTTTCGCTTCATCACCGCTTTCGGCAGCGTGGTGGAAGCCCTGCGCCGCCTCGGCATCGAGCGCGTTGCGGTGGGTACGCCTTATGGCGAAGCTTCCACCCAGCAATGCAAGGCCAACCTGGAGGCCTATGGCTTCAATGTGGTGAGCATTGGCCGTCTGGCAGGGGTGCAGAACATTTACGATGAAACACCGGAGCGCGCCTACGGTCTGGCGCGGCAGGTCGATGCGCCCGAGGCGCAGGCGGTGTTCCTCTCCGGCGTCGGCATGCCCACCATCGACACCCTGGCGATGATGGAGCAGGATCTGGGCAAGCCCGTCATTTCGAGTACGGCCGCCATGATGTGGAATGCCTTGCGCATTGCCAACGTGCACGCGCCGATTGCCGGCTTCGGCCGCCTGCTGGCCAATCCTTCTTTGTGAGGTTTCCGATGCGCATCCCTGCCGTCCTGTCTGCCACTCTGGTGGCCACGCTCCTGCCTGCGGCGTCAGCACTGGCCCAGCCCAAAGTGTTCCCCGACCACGCGGTGCGCCTGATCGTGCCCTTTACCCCGGGCGGCAATGCCGACGTGGTGGCACGCATGGTGGCGCAGGGCATGAGCGAACAGTTGAAGCAATCGGTCGTGGTGGAGAACCGCCCCGGTGCCAACGCCATGATCGGGGCGGAAGC
The DNA here is from genome assembly GCA_964443245.1 of uncultured Burkholderiales bacterium. Lineage (GTDB taxonomy): Bacteria > Pseudomonadota > Gammaproteobacteria > Burkholderiales > JAEUOS01 > CANJDH01. The sequence goes on from CAYUEG010000018.1 coordinate 23,473, forward strand.
CGTGGCACGCGCCGCGCCGGACGGTTACACCATGCTGCTGGCCACCGCCGAGAGCCACGCGATCAACCCGCACATCTACAAGAAGGTCAACTACGACGCGGTGAAGGATTTCACCCCGGTCGGCGTGATCGGGCACTTTCCGTTCGCACTGGTGATCAACCCCAAGCTGCCGGTGCAGAACCTGGCCGAGTTTGTTGACCATGCGAAGAAGAACAAGGGCAAGCTCAACTTCGCCTCATGGGGCGTGGGCAGCACCTCGCAAATTGCCTTTGAGCAGATGAAGCAGACCACCGGTATTGACCTGGTGCACGTGCCTTACCAGGGCGCAGCACCGGCGCTCACTGCCATCGCCGCCGGCCAGGTGGATGCCTTCATGGTGCCGCTCAGCGTGGCGGTGCCGCAGGCGCGAAGCGGGCGCGTCAAGCTGCTCGGCGTCACCACTGCTCAACGCGTGGCTACTGCATCCGACATTCCGACGTTGTCCGAGCAGGGTGTCGCAGTCGTCAGCGGCGGCTGGCATGTGCTGGTCGTGCCCAAAGCGACACCGGCCGATGTGGTGATGCAACTGAACAGGGCATTGATTGCCACCACCTCGGCACCGGCGATGCGCGAGGCCTTGCTCAAAGTGGGCGTCGACCCCGCCAATACCAGCCCGATGGACGCCGAGAAAATGCTGGTGGCCGAGTGGCAGCGCTGGGGCAAGATCGCACGCGACGCGGCGGTGCAGGCCGACTAGAAAAGCCATTGATGCCATGAAGAATGGCTCCTGGAGCCATTCTTATGGGAATCACCCGCCGAAGCCGTCCTCCACCAGCACGTCGATCAGGCAGGGTCCGGCCCCGGCCTGCGTTGCGGCCATCATGCGCTTGATTGTGGCATCCAGTTCCCCTGGTTGCGTGACGCGCGCCGTGGCCAGGCCCATGCTCTCGGCCAGCCTGACGTAATCAATCTCGGGGTTCTTCAGGTCCATCGCCACGAAGGCGTCGGTCTTGCGCAGCGCCACCAGGCGATCCTTGATGATGCGGTAGCTACGGTTGTTGACGATGATGTAAGTGATGTTGAGCTTGAAGTGGGCGGCAGTCCACAGGCCCTGGATGCTGTACATCGCGCTGCCATCGCCGATCACGGCCACCACCGGTCGGCCCGGGTGGGCGAGGCTGACGCCGACGGCGCCCGGCACGCCAAACCCCAGCCCGCCGCTCGCCAGCCCATAGAAGCTGTTGGCGTCATTCGTGTGCAGCACCTTGGCGAGGCCCCCGGCAGAACTCACGGCCTCCTCCACCACGATGGCGTCAGCGGGAATCGATTCGCTGATGCGCGCCATCAGGTATTCGGTCCAGATCGGGGTCTGATCCTTTTTTGTCTCCAATGCCCTCATCTGGGCGGCGCGCTTGCTGAGCCAGTTCTTGCCGGTGATGGCAGCGCGACGAGCCGCTGCTTCCGTATCGAAGGCAGCAGTGCGGGATGCATCGAGCGTGCTTTGCAGCGCGTGCAGCGTTTCCTTGACGTTGGCACAAATCGCCACTTCGGTCGGGTAATTCTTGCCCAGCTCCCAATCACGCTCGGAGATGTGAATCACCGGCAGCGCGTCAGGCAAGGGCTCGGTCGGGCTGTAGGGCGACATGCGCAGCAGATCGCCGCCCAGACAGATCAACAGGTCATATTCGCTCAAGGTCGCGCGTGCCCGCTCCTGGTTGCGGCCAATGTCACCCATGTTGAGCGGATGGTCGGATGGAAAGCGGGCGTTGTACTGCACCGACCCCAGATACACGGCAGCGCCAATCGATTCCGCAAACCGCGTGGCCTCGGCAAAGGCGTGGTGATCCGCAATTTCCTTGCCGGCAAGAATCACCGGCCGCTTCGCCTGCAGGATGCGCGTGGCCAGCGCGGCGATGGCGCCATCGCCCGGCCGCATCGCGCCTTCGACGCGCGTCGGAAAGCCCAGATCAATCTCGGCCTCATCATCAAGGATGCTGCCCGGCAGGCTGATGAACACCGGCCCGGTGGGCGGCGTCAGGGCGATCTTGGCAGCACGGTGCACGATGCGCGGCAGGTCTTCAATGCGTTCGACTTCCACCGCCCACTTCACCAGGGGTGCTGCGATCGGTACCAGCGGTTCGTACAACAGCGGTTCGGTGAGGCCATGCCCCAACTCGTACTGGCCGGCGGTCACGATCACCGGCGATCCGGAAAACCTGGCGGTATAGAGCGCGCCCATCGCATGACCCAGCCCCGGCGTGCAGTGCAGATTGCATGCGGTGAGCTTGCCGGTGGCGCGCGAAAAGCCATCGGCCATGGCCAGCACCACCGATTCCTGCAGACCCAACACATACTGAAGTTGCGGAAACTTCGAGATCACCTCCATCACCGGCAGTTCAGTGGTGCCGGGGTTGCCAAACAGATGGGTGACGCCCTCATCGACGAGGAGTTGCAGAAAGGCCGAGCGGCCGTTGATCTTTTGCTTTGCCATGGTGGTCGGAGCGGGTCGGGGTGAGTAGCCTGGGCCAGCATCTTACTCGTGCGCCATGGGCCTGGGCACCTTGGCGCACTGGAGTAAAGTTCAGAGCGATCAAGAAGACAAGGAGAAGCGGGATGAAGCTGAATCTGCAAGGCAAAGTGGCCATCGTCACTGGCGCCACGCAAGGCATCGGCCGCGCCACTGCGGAACTGTTTGCCGCCGAAGGCGCATCCGTCGTCATCGTTGCGCGTGGGCAGGAGCGTCTGGATGCGGTGGTGAGCGAGATCACCAAGGCGGGCGGCAAGGCCGTCGGCGTATCTGCGGATGTTTCGAGCGCAGAGGAATGCACGCGCATCGTGGCCGAAGCCGTCAAGGCGTTTGGCCGCGTCGACATCCTGGTCAACAACGCCGGCACGTCAAGCACGGGGGCGTTTGAATCGGTCACCGATGCCACCTGGCAGGCCGACTTCGACCTGAAGCTCTTCGGCGCGATTCGCCTGATCCGCCATGCGATCCCGGAAATGCGCAAGCAGGGCGGCGGCCGCATCATCAACATTACCAACACCGGTGCCAAGCAGCCCCGCGCCAAATCGATGCCCACCACGGTGACGCGAGCAGCCGGCCTGGCGATGACCAAGGCGCTTTCCAAGGAATTCGCGGCCGACAAGATCCTGGTCAACACGGTCTGCATTGGTCTCATCCGCGCAGGGCAGCACGAAACCAAGGCAGCCAAGGCCGGGCGCAACGTCGAGGAGCTTTACACCGAGATGGGCAAGGAGATCCCGCTCGGGCGCGTCGGTTTTGCCGAAGAGGTGGCCAACGTGATCGTATTCCTCGGCTCGGACGCCGCCAGCTATGTCACCGGTACAAGCATCAATCTGGATGGCGGCTCGTCTGCTGTCCTTTAACGATCTTGACTCACCAAGGAGACCACCATGCAAAACCGCATCGCAGGATCATGGGCCACCATGCTGTGCGCCCTCGTACTCGGGCTGTGTTCACTTGGGGCGGTTGCGCAAAACAGCGCGCCGCGCCAGGAAGGCACCTGGATCGTAAAGGACTTCCGCTTCCACACCGGCGAAGTATTGCCCGAGCTCAAGCTGCACTACACCACGCTGGGCAACCCGGCCAACGAAGCCGTGCTGGTACTGCATGGCACCACCGGCTCCGGTGCGGGCTTGCTCAACCCGGCGTTCGGCGGCGAACTGTTTGGTCCCGGCCAGCCGCTGGATGCATCGAAGTATTTCATCATCCTGCCGGACGTGGTGGGTCACGGCAAATCAAGCAAGCCTTCGGACGGGCTGCGCGCCAGCTTCCCGCGCTACAACTACAACGACATGGTGGATGGCACCTACCGCCTGCTGACCGAACACCTCAAGGTCAGGCACCTGCGACTGGTGATCGGCAACTCCATGGGCGGCATGGAAACCTGGATCTGGGCACAGCGCTACCCCACCTTCATGGATGCCGCCCTGCCGATGGCCTCGCTGCCCAACGAGATGTCGAGCCGCAACTGGATCATGCGCCGCCTGATCATCGATTCGATCCGCAACGATCCGGCCTGGAACAACGGCAACTACACCCAGCAGCCCAAGAGCGCCCAGTACGCCTCCGTGATGTACAACTTCGCCACCAATGGCGGCAACCTCGCGCTCTACAAGGCCGCACCCACGCGCGAGAAGGCTGATGCGCTGCTGGAGGCGCGACTGAAGGCGCCATTCACCGCCGATGCCAACGACGCGCTGTATCAGTGGGATTCGTCGCGTGATTACAACCCGTCGACCGGGTTGGAAAAGATCACGGCGCATCTGCTCGCCATCAACTCCGCCGACGATGAACGCAACCCGCCGGAGACCAACCAGTTGCAGGATGCGATCAAGCGGGTGCGCAACGGGCGGATGGTGATTCTGCCGATCGGCGACAGCTCGCTCGGCCACGGCACCACCGGGCAGGCGAAAAACTGGAAGCAGCATCTGGCCGAACTGCTGCAGACGGCGCCGCGGCAAGGCAGATAAGCTGCTGCATCAGGCGCCGCTTCAAGCACGCTCGGTGTGGCAAGGCGCTCAAGCCTGCCACACCCCGTAGCCCTTCTCGCGCAGGCCAATGGCCAGTTCGACTTCCATCTCGCGCGCAGCCT
>CAYUEG010000018.1:28167-47484 GCA_964443245.1 uncultured Burkholderiales bacterium
CCGTAATCGGTGACAAACCGGTTGGCCTGAATGCCGGCCTTGTGCTTGTCGAAACGCACATCCGGCGAGAGGCCGGTCATGCCGACATAGACACACGGCTTGCCGAAGGCATAGTCCGGATTGGACTTGCGAAAGCGCGGCTCGTCGAGCACATCAAGCGAGAGCAGCACGACGTAGACGCTGTGATGGTGGCGGCGCGGCATACGGGCCAGTATAGAAGCAGTCTCCACGCTCTACGCTAACATCGCGGCATGGATTCGACCGCGCAGAAAACCACGGAAACGTTTGACTTCATCGTCATTGGCGCCGGCTCAGCCGGCTGTGCATTAGCTGGCCGCCTCTCCGAGAACCCGCAGCATCGCGTGTTGCTGATCGAGGCGGGCATCGATGATCCCTGGGTGTGGATTCGCATTCCCACGGGTGTCGCCAAGATCGTCGTGGGCGAGCGCGCCATGTGGCGCTTTGACACCGAGCCTTCGCCGGGTGTGAACGGCCGCGCGCTGTTCTGCCCGCGCGGCAAGAACGTTGGCGGCACGGCCAACATCAACGGCATGTTCTGGGTGCGCGGCGATCCGGCCGAGTACGACAACTGGGCGAGGCTCGGCAATGCCGGCTGGCGTTATGCCGATGTGTTGCCGCTGTTCAAGCGCATGGAAAGCTACGCGCAGGGTGATCCGGCGGTGCGCGGCCATGACGGCCCGCTGGTGATCACCGAATACGGCCCGCGCGACACCCTGAGCGACGCCTTTCTGAAAGCCTGCGCGCAAGCCGGCATTCCCGAGAACCCGGATACCAACAGCGGCAATTACATCGGGGGCGGCCTGATCCAGATGTCGACGCGCAAGGGCCTGCGCTGGAGCGTGCGCGAGGCTTATGTGCGGCCAGCGCAAAAGCGCACCAACTTCCGTCTGGTGACGCGGGCCCAGGTGACGCGCCTGCTGTTCGAGGGAGAAGGCGAGCAGCGACGCGTGTGCGGCGTGGAATGGCACACGGATGGCCAATCGCATGTGGCCCGGGCAGCGCGCGAAGTGGCGGTGTGTGCCGGTGCGATCCAGTCGCCACAGATTCTGGAATTGTCCGGGATCGGCGACAGGGACCGGCTGGCCCGTCTCGGCATTGCGGTGAACAGGCACGTGCCGGGAGTGGGCGAGAACCTGCGGGATCACCTGCAGGCGCGCCTGATGCTGGAGTTGAAGGGCATCAAGACGCTCAATGAAATCATGCCGAGCGCCTGGGAGAAAATGAAAATGGGTCTGCGCTGGGTCCTGCTGCGCGACGGCCTGATGAGCGTGCCGGGCGCCACCGCGCATGCCTATACCAAGACCGATCCGGCGCGGACCCAGCCGGACCTGAAGCTGCAGTTGCATCACCTCTCCAGCCCCGATGAGCGCAACCCGAAGAAACTCGTGCTCGACCCCTTTCCCGGCTGCTCGATCGGCATGGTCCATCAGCAGCCGGCCTCGCGCGGCTCGGTGCACGTGCGCACAGCCGACCCGCTCAAGCAGCCTGAGATTCATACCAACTATCTGACGCAGGATGAAGACCTGCAAACGTTCCTCGAAGCCATGAAGATCGTGCGCCGGGTCACCCAGCAGCCGGCGCTGGCGCAATTCGTCGTGCGCGAGCTGCGCCCCGGACCCGCCATCACCTCGGACGAGGCGATGGAGGAGTACCTGCGCTCGACCATCTTCCCCTCGTACCACCCGGTGGGCACCTGCAAGATGGGCAGCGACCCCCAGGCGGTAGTGGACGCGCAACTGTGCGTGCATGGCGTGCGCGGCTTGCGGGTGGCCGACGCCTCCATCATGCCAACCATTCCCGCTTCCAACACCAATGCGGCGGCGATCATGATTGGCGAGAAGGCAGCCGACCTGATGCTGGCAGCGGCACGGGCACCAGCATGAACACCACCATGAAAGGACAGGCAGAGCTGCCGCCACGCCGCGGCCGTGTGGAAGATGCACGCCTGATCCTGGGCAAAGGACGCTTTGCCGATGATGGCGCGCTGCCGCATCAGGCGCACGCCGTGTTCGTACGCTCCGACCGTGCCCATGCGCGCATCCTCGCCCTCGATACCAGCCAGGCGCTGGCACACCCCGGCGTGCTGACGGTGCTCAGCGGCAAGGACGCCGAGGCCGCCGGCTGTCATTCACTGCCCCACTTCATGCCGGCCAAAGGGCGCAACGGCATGGGGCTGATGGCCCCGCCGCGGCCGGTGCTGGCTGGCGATACCGTGCGCTTTGTCGGCGAGATCATTGCCATCGTGGTGGCGCAATCGCGGGAAGCCGCGCAGGACGCGGCCGGGCTGGTCTCCGTCGACTATGAGGAACTGCCGCCAGTGGTGTCCTCCCTCACCGCGCTCAGCCCCGTCGCGCCCCAGCTGCACGCTGCCGCACCGGGCAATCTGGCCTTCGAGATCGACATTGGTGCGCCCGACGCCACGGCGGCGGCGCTGGCAAACGCGCACAAGGTGGTCCGCCTGCGTGTGGAATTGCCGCGTCTGGTGGCCAACCCGATGGAGCCACGCAGTTGCAGCGGCGCGTTCGACCCGGAAAGCCAGACCTATACGCTGCGCGCCTGCATTCAGGGCGCCTTCCACATGCGCGGGCAACTGGCCCGTACCATGGGCTTGCCGATCGAGAAGCTGCGGGTGCTGGCGGACGATGTCGGTGGCAGTTTCGGTGTGCGCAGCAACGCCTACCCCGAAGACGTTGCCGTCCTGTTGGCAGCGCGCCACTGTGGCCGGCCGGTCCGGTGGCAAGGCACCCGCTCCGAATCGTTTGTCTCGGACGAGCAGGGGCGTGATTCGGTCATCGAAGGCGAACTGGGCCTGGACCAGAATGGGCGCATGGTCGGCATGCGCTTCGACTTCACCGGCAACCTGGGCGCGTATCCGACCATGATCGGGCCGGTGGTCAATACACTCGGGGCCAGCGTCTGCCTTTCCGGTGTCTACGACATTCCGGCCACCCACGCCCGCATGCGGGTGGCCTACACCAACACCGTGCCGACGGCGGCGTATCGCGGTGCCGGGCGGCCGCTGATGTCCTACGCGATCGAACGGCTGGTCGATCAGGCAGCGCTGGAAACCGGCATCGATGCGGCCGAATTGCGTGCGCGCAACTTCATTCCCGCTGCAGCCTTTCCCTACAAGCTGGCCAACAACACGGTGTACGACTGCGGTGATTTTGCCGCGGCCCAGCAGCGGGCGATGCGCGCCGCAGACTGGGCGGGCTTTGCTGCCCGGCGTGAAGAAGCAAAACGTCGCGGACGCCTGCGCGGCATCGGCATGGCGTGCTACATCGAAGCGACCAACCCGGGCTTCCTGCCGGCCGACAACGTGCAGATCCGCTTCACGCCGCAGGGTGACATCCTGCTGCACGCCGCGACCCAGTCCAACGGGCAAGGGCACGCCACCTCATTTGCACAGGTGGTCAGCCGCGTGCTGGGCGTGCCGGTCGAGCGCATCCACCTCGCCACCTCCACCGAAGCCGCGCCGCAGCTGGAGGGCAATCTCACCTCCGGTTCGCGCTCCCTGGCGTCGCTCGGCAGCGTGTTGATGAAGGCTGCCGAAGAACTGATTGAACGCGGGAAACCGTTGGTGGGAGCCATTCTTGGCGTTTCCCCCGAGCGCGTCTCGTTTGCGCAGGGGACCTACAGTGCCCCCCCGGAAACCACGCAGGGGGCCGCCGCGGGCGCGACCGTCTCGCTCCTTGACCTGATCGCGCAGCATGCCGGCGCCTCGCCCCATCCGCTCAATATCGATTTCAACGGACGCTTCGGTGCCACGTTTCCGAATGGCTGCCACATCGCCGAAGTCGAGATTGATCCCGCCACCGGCGAAGTCACGCTTGCAGCGTACGTAGCCTGTGACGACGTCGGCAACGTCGTCAACCCGCAGATCGTCGAAGGCCAGGTGCACGGTGGCCTGGCACAGGGCTGGGGCGAAGTGTTCAGCGAGATCGCCGTCTACGACGAGTCGAGCGGACAACTTATGGCCGGCAGCTTTCTCGATTACGCCATGCCGCGCGCCGGCTGGGCCGGTGCCACTTCAAGCGTGGCCGCACTGCACGCACCGGTGCCAACCCAGGTCAATCCGCTGGGGGCAAAAGGTGCGGGGGAAGCGGGTGTGACGGGCGGGGTGCCGGCCTTGATGAATGCGGTGTGCGATGCGTTGCGTCAGGCTGGCGTGACGCAGTTTGATATGCCGGCAACGCCCGCGCGCGTCTGGCGGGCGCTGCAGACGGTGCGGCAGGCCTGACCGGCTGACGCGACCTCTCCAGTAGCACAGGGGCCGTACGACGGTAAAGGCAGCTCCATAAAAAAGGCCGCGCTTGTGGCGCGGCCTTTTTGCAAGAGCGCTCCTTCGAATCAGGCGCGCAGGTCCTGGCTCTTGATCGGCAAGTCGCGGATGCGCTTGCCGGTGGCGTTGAAGATGGCATTCAATACCGCCGGTGCTGCAACGGCGATGGTGGGCTCGCCCACCCCGCCCCAGAAGCCGCCGGACGGCATCACGATGCTTTCGACTTTCGGCATCTCGCTGATCTTGAGCGGTACGTAGTTGTGGAAGTTGGTTTCCACGATCGCGCCGTCCTTGACGGTGCACTCCTGGTGCAGCAGGGCACCCAGGCCGTAGACAAACGAGCCTTCGATCTGATGCGCAATCTGCTTCGGATTGACCGCGTGGCCGCAATCGGTCGCCGCGACGATACGGTCGATCTTGAGCTTGCCGTCTGCCGATACCGTCACCTCGGCGCAGGCCGCGATGTGGCTGCCGAAGCAGTAGTACGCCGCCAGGCCGCGGCCCTTGCCCTTGGGCAATGGCTTGCCCCAATCCCCCTTCTCGGCCACGGCTTTCAGCGTGGCCCATCCCTTGGGGTTCTTGGCCATCAGCTTCTCGCGCACGGCCAGCGGGTCCTTGCCGGCTGCGTGGGCCACTTCATCGATGAAGCATTCCATATAGATGGCATTCTGGTTGGCGTTCACCCCGCGCCAGAAACCCGGCGGCACGTGGGTATTGCGCATCGCGTGGTCGATGTTGAGGTTGTCGAACGCATACGAAATCGCATGGTCGGCGAAGCGCGGATGGTTGACCGGCAGCAGACCCTGGAACTGCAGCAGGTCGGCACCATCGACCAGGAGCGTAGGCAGGACGGAGGCAAGGATCGACTGGCCCGAGATCCGCATGTTCAGGCCCGTAATGTTGCCCTGCGCATCCAGCCCGGCGGTGAGCTTGCATTGCGTCACCGGGTGGTAGGTACCCTGCGCCATGTCTTCCTCGCGGCTCCAGATCAGCTTGATCGGGGTGCCGGGCATCTGCTTGGCCACCGCCACCACCTGGCTCACATAGTCACTGCGGCCGCGCCGGCCGAAGCCGCCACCGAGGTTGATCTTGTAGACGTCGCATTTCTCCAGCGGCAGGCCAGCCGCCGCGGAAGCGGCCGACAGGGCCGCCTCACCGTTTTGCGTCGGGCACCAGACTTCGCACTTGTCGGCCGTCCAGACTGCCGTGGCATTCATCGGCTCCATCGTCGCGTGGTTCTGGAACGGGTAGCTGTACACCGCCTCGACCTTCTTGGCGGCGCCGGCAATGGCACCGGCCGCATCGCCCACCTTGTTGCCGACAAACACGCTCTCGGTGGCATCCAGGCCGGCCTTGTTGCGCTCCGCAATCGTGGCGCTGCTGACCTTGGCGTTGGGGCCCAGATCCCACACGATGGGCAGGGCGTCCAGCGCGGTCTTGGCGCTCCACCAGGTATCCGCCACCACTGCAATCGCGTTGTCGCCCACCTTGACTACCTTCTTGACACCGCGCATGCCCATGATCTTGGCTTCGTCGTAACTGACGACCTTGCCGCCGAACACCGGGCAGGCCTTGATCGACGCGTTGAGCATGCCGGGCAGCTTGAGGTCGGTGCCGTACACCCGTGAACCGTTGGTCTTCTCCTTCGTATCGAGGCGCGCCACGCCCTTGCCGATGAGTTTCCAGTCTTTCGGATCCTTCAGCTTGACATCCTTCGGCGGCTCCATCTTGGCGGCAGCCGTGGCCACCTTGCCGTAGGTGGTCTTGCGGCCCGAGGCCTTGTGGGTGATCACGCTGTTGGCGGCGCTGCACTCGGAAGCCGGAACACCCCACTCCTTGGCCGCGGCGGCAATCAACATCTCGCGGGCGGCAGCACCGCCCTGGCGCACGTAGTCGTGCGAGCCACGAATGCCACGCGAACCGCCGGTCGACATGTCACGCCAAACGCGCTTGCGCGCCAGGTTCTGTCCCGGCGTCGGCTGTTCGGTCGTCACCTTGCTCCAGTCACACTCCAGCTCCTCGGCGACCATTTGCGCCAGGCCGGTGAGCGTGCCCTGCCCCATCTCCGAGCGGGCGATGCGGATCACCACGGTGTCGTTCGGCTTGATCACCACCCAGGCATTGACTTCCGGCTGGGTCAGATCAGCGGCCTTCTCCACCTGCGCCAGCGCTTCGCCACCCGGCAGCATGAAACCAAAGGAAAGGCCGGCACCGGCTGCTGCCGTGCCCACCACGAATTTGCGGCGCGAAATATTGATCATTGCATTGTTCATGTCGATTCCCTTTCGCGCTTAGGCGGCTTTGGCCGCTTTGGCCGGGGTGGCGGAGTTGCCGGCGGCCTTGTGGATTGCCGCACGCACCTGCTGGTAGGTACCGCAGCGGCACACGTTGGTCATCGCTTCATCGATGTCCTTGTCGGTCGGCTTGGGCTTGCGCTTCAGAAGCGCGGCGGCCGCCATGATCATGCCGGACTGGCAGTAGCCGCACTGCGGCACGTCCATTTCGAGCCAGGTCTTCTGGATCGGATGCGACGAATTCTTCGACAGGCCCTCGATCGTCACCACTTTCTGGGTCGGCTTCATGGCGCTCACGGGCATCACGCAGGAACGCGTCGCCACGCCGTCGATGTGCACGGTACAGGCGCCGCACTGCGCCAGGCCGCAACCGAACTTGGTGCCGGTCAGGCCAATCTGCTCACGAATCACCCACAACAGCGGGGTGGCCGGATCGGCATCGACGTCATGCGTCTTGCCATTGACATTCAACTTCGCCATGAATTTCCTCCTGGGTGCGGCGTTTAACAGGGCTTGCTGCGGGACAACTTCAACGACTACAACAATCAAACACGTTCAATGATGGTGGCGATGCCCATGCCCCCACCCACGCACAGGGTGGCGAGACCATAGCGCAGCTTGCGCGCATGCAGCTCGTCGATCAGGTTGCCCAGGATCATGGCACCGGTAGCGCCGAGTGGATGGCCCAGCGCGATCGAGCCGCCGTTCACATTCACCTTTTCCTCCGGTACCTTCAGCTCGTTCATGAAGCGCATCACCACCGAGGCAAACGCTTCATTGACTTCGAACAGGTCGATCTGGTCGATCGTCAGGCCCGCCTTGGCCAGCACCTTGCGCGCGGCTGGTGCCGGGCCGGTCAGCATGATGGTGGGGTCGGTGCCGGTGAGGGCGGTGGCAACCACGCGGGCACGCGGCGTCAGACCCAACTGGCGCCCCTTGGCTTCGCTGCCGATCAATACGGCGGCCGCGCCATCGACAATGCCGGACGAATTGCCGGCGGTGTGCACATGATTGATGCGCTCCACCTGCGGATACTTGGCGATCGCCACGGAATCAAAACCCATCGCGCCCATCTGCTCGAAACTGGCCTTGAGCGCCGCCAGCCCTTCCATGGTGGTGCGCGGCTTGATGAATTCATCCCGCTCGAGAATCGGCAGGCCAATGCGGTCACGCACCGGGACGACACTGCGATCAAAGCGCCCGGCCGCCTGTGCAGCGGCGGCCTTCTGCTGGGAGCGCAAGGCAAAGCCGTCCACGTCTTCGCGTTGATAGCCGTCGAGTGTGGCGATGAGATCAGCGCCAATGCCCTGCGGCATGAACTCGGTATCAAAGTTGGTTTCCGGATCCATCGCCCAGGCGCCACCGTCGGTACCCATCGGCACACGGCTCATCGACTCCACGCCACCGGCGACGACCAGATCTTCCCAGCCGGAACGCACCTTCTGCGCACCCAGGTTGACGGCCTCCAGGCCGGAAGCGCAAAAGCGGTTCAGCTGCACCCCCGCCACTTTCCAGTCCCAGCCGGCGGCCAGCGCGGCTGTCTTGGCGATGCAAGAGCCCTGCTCACCAATCGGCGTCACACAGCCCATCACGACATCTTCGACTTCGGCGGTATCGAAATCGTGCCGGGCCTGGAGTTCGCGCAACAAACCGGAGAGCAGGGTGATCGGCTTGACCTCGTGCAGCGAGCCATCCTTCTTGCCCTTGCCACGCGGGGTGCGCAGCGCATCAAATACAAATGCCTCGGCCATGCCAGCTCCTTTGAATGCTGTTGGTGGGTGTCTGATGAGCCGACGAGTTTACGACACACATTGCCGTTTCGGCGAGCGGCACGGGATAATGCGCGCATGAATTCACCCCACAGCGACCGCGCCAACCGTTGATGCGCCGCACCATTTCCCGCTGGAAAGCGGTTGCCCTGTCTTGTTGGCGCGCCGTGGCGCGGGCGACGCTGCTGCTGCCACTCGCCTTGCCTCTGGCAACCCATGGGCAGGAGCCCATTGTCCTGCGCGTTGTCGGCGATGGCATCCCGCAAGCACTGGCCGCCACCGGTGATGCCGCGCGCGGCCGTGCCCTGCTCGTTGCGCGCGACCCGGCCAACTGCATCCTGTGCCATGGCATCACTGACCCGGCGATCCGCTTTGCCGGCAACCTCGCACCGCCGCTGGACGGCGCCGGGGCGCGCAATACCGCCGCGCAACTGCGCCTGCGGATTGCCGACAGTGCGCGCCTGAACCCGCAGACCATCATGCCTTCCTACCACCGCACCGAAGGACTGGAAAGCGTCGCCAGTCCTTACCGCGGCAAGCCTATACTGTCGCCGCAACAGGTCGAAGATCTGGTCGCCTTCCTGCTGACCCTCAAATGAAACACTCACCGATGTTGCCGCTCTCCCCCGTGGCGCCCGTGTCGATGCGCCGGCGTACCCTTCTGGCCGGCGCTGCCGGATGGCCCCTTGCCGCTGCCGTGTTGCCGGCCGGGGCCGCCGTGGAAACCGAAGCGCTGGATGTGCCGGCCTACAAGGCCTATTTGAATGGCCGAACGGCACAAGGTGGCCGCCTGGTCCTCGACATCCCGCGGATTGCCGACAACGGCAACGTGGTGCCGGTCAAGCTGACGATGCGCGGCCCGTTTGCGGCTGGTGCCGAAGTGCGCAGTGTCCATCTGTTCTCCGAGAAGAATCCGGTACCGCAGATGGCGGTATTTCATTTTCCAGTGCCGGTACCGCGCATCGAAATCGAATCGCGCGTGCGCCTTGCCGGCACCCAGCGCCTCGCGGCAGTGGCCACGCTGGCCGATGGCAGCCTCTTCAGTGCCTGGGCGGATGTCACCGTCACGGTGTCGGCCTGCCTCGACGGGAGCTGATCCGATGGCCGACGCCCGCATCCAGGTGCCCGCGCAAGTGGCGCGCGGGGAGACTTTTGAGGTCAAGATCATCATCCGTCACGCCATGGAGACCGGCTATCGCCTGACGGACGATGGCAAGCCGATTCCGCGCAACGTGATCCGCGAAGTGCGCTGTGATTACAACGGCACGACCGTGTTTCGCGCCGAGACCAGCTCCGGCCTCGCGGCCAATCCGCTGCTGACGTTCTTCGTCACGGCGCGCGAATCCGGCGAGGTGGTCTTCACGTGGGTGGACGACAGTGGCAGCCGCAACCAGGAGCGCGCCGCCCTTACCGTGACCGGATGAGCGTTTTCGCCGCCTCGCACGTGGTTCCAGTATCTCGACTGCTCGCAGCCTGCCTGCTGCTGGCAGCCACCGGCGCCGCTGCGCAGCCACGCACCATCCCGCTTGACCAGTTGCGTTCCGGCAGCACCTACATGGGCTCAGACGTGCGCAGCATGCAGGCGGATGATTTTGCCAATCCGGGCATGCTGTGGGTGGAGAAGGGCGAGAAGCTGTGGCGCAGCGCGCCCGCGGCCGCGCAACCTGCCTGCGCATCCTGCCACCAGGACGCGAAGAACTCGATGAAGGGTGTGGCAACCCGTTACCCGGCGATTGACCGCAAGTCCGGCAAGCTCACCAACCTGGAGGGGCGCATCAATCGCTGCCGCGCAGAACAGCAGAAGCAGCCGGCGCTGGCCTATGAGTCGGAAGAGCTGCTGGCGCTCACCAGTTACGTGGCGCATCAGTCGCGCGGCCTGCCGGTGCAGGTGGCCGTCGATGGTGCAGCGGCGCCGCACTTCGAGCGCGGCCGCGCCCAGTACCAGCAGCGCATCGGCCAGATGAACCTGGCGTGCCTGCACTGCCACGAGTGGAACGCCGGCAAGCGCCTCTTGGCCGAAAACATCAGCCAGGGGCATGGCAATGCGTATCCGGCTTACCGGCTGGAATGGCAGACTGCAGGGTCCTTGCATCGCCGCTTGCGTGCCTGCTACTTCGGCGTGCGCGCCGAGATGCCGCAGCCGGGCTCACCGGAATTGCTCGACCTCGAACTGTTCCTGGCCTGGCGCGGGCAAGGTCTTAAGGTCGAGACGCCTGGTGTGCGACGGTAGTACCTTGCCAAGTCGCAGCAACGGGCCATGTACATGCCACCTCCGGGCTTGATTGCGCATATACTTATCAGGCGCTCAATTAAAAGAAGCCGCCCCAGATGCGGCGAAGGGCGCATTTGCCCACAACAGGAGGAAACAACATGAAATCGCAGATTCGCGTCTGGATGCCGATGCTCGCACTCGGCTTGGCCGCTTGTGCACAGCAACCGGCCCAACAATCCGCTCCATCCGCCACCCCCGCCGCGCCGCCACCCGCTGCCGCGCCAGCCCCTGCCCCGGCGCCTGCAGCCGCACCGGCTGCTGCCAAGCCCGCCCCTGCCACGGCAGCCCCGGCTGCGAAGCCAGCGGCGCCGCCGCCAGCCTGGCAGCAGGGCCGACCCGCAGCGCTTGCCAACTCCACTCTTGCGCCCGTGGCCGGCCGCATGACCGCGACCCCGCCGACGGAAATTGCAGTCGACAAGCTCCAGGTCCCGCCAGGCTTCAAAGTCGAACTCTGGGCGCACGGCATGCCGGGCGCCCGCGCCATGGTGCGCGGCGACAAGGGCAAGATCTACATTGGCACGCGCGGCATCGGCCGCGTCTACGAGGTCACTGACAACGGCAATGAGCGCACCAGCCGCGTCGTGGTCGACAAACTCAATCAGCCGGCCGGTGTGGAGTTTCGCAAGGGTTCCCTGTATGTGATGGCGATCGACAAGATGCTGCGCTTTGACGGCATCGAGACAAACGCCAACGCGCAGCCGGTCGACATGACCGCCGCCTTCAACCTGCCCAAGGAACAGCACCACAACTGGAAGTACATCAAGTTCGGTCCGGACGGCAAGTTGTACGTACCCTTCGGTGCGCCCTGCAACATCTGTGTTCCTGGCGACGAGTACGCGCAGATCCGTCGCTACAACGCAGACGGTTCGGGCATGGAGGTTCTCGCCCGTGGTGTACGCAATACCGTGGGCTTTGACTGGCACCCGCAAACCAAGCAGCTTTGGTTCACGGATCACGGCCGCGACTGGATGGGCGACAACGGCCCTGAAGACGAACTCAACCGCCTCACGAAAGCCGGCCAGAACTTCGGCTTCCCGTACTGCCATGCCAATGGTGTCGCCGATCAGGACGTCAAAAAGGACAACCCGTGCGCCGGGGTCACACTGCCGGTAACCACCATGGGTCCGCACGCCGCGGTGATGGGCATCAAGTTCTACACCGGCAAGATGTTCCCGGCGCAGTACAGAAACGTGGCGTTCGTTGCCCGCAAGGGATCCTGGAACCGCACCGAGAAATTCGGTTATGACGTGGTCACGGTGACCACGGACAAGAATGGCAAGAACCCGAAAGTCACGCCTTTCCTGACCGGCTTCCTGGATGCAAAAACCCAGGCTTTTGTCGGCCGCCCGGCCTACCTGATGCAAATGCCTGATGGCTCGATGCTGGTCTCCGACGAGCAGATGGGAGCGATCTATCGCATCTCGTATGCGAAGAAGGCCTGATCCTCTGCGTGCTGCCGCGCAAGCGGCAGCACGCAGGGCCGCTACGGTACTGGTTGCATCCATGATTCCGGGCCTGTTCGCAGGCCCGGTTTGCGCTCAGGCGTCGGCAGTGGCCGTGCCGGCACGTGCACCGCTTTGTGCCGCATGCCACGGCGCCGGCGGCAATTCCACCATGCCCAACAGCCCTTCGCTCGCAGGGCAACCACGCATCTTTCTGGAAAACTCGCTGGTGATGATTCGTGAAGGCCTGCGCAAGATCCCCGCGATGGAAGGCTTGCTCAATGGTGTTTCCGATCAGGAGATTACGGCTCTGGCGCGGTACTTCGCCGCCCAGACCCTGCAGTCTGCGGCCGGCACACGTGAGACCGAACGCATGGCGCGCGGCGCCGCCCTGGCCAGCCGCACCCACTGCGCGAGCTGCCACCTGCCCAGCTACGCGGGCCGGGAGCAGATGCCACGGCTGGCCGGACAACGCGAGGACTATCTCTATCACTCCATGCGTCAATTCCTCGATGGCACTGCCGTCGGGCGTGACACCATCATGTCGGCATCGCTGCGCGGCATGACCGATGAAGACTTGCGTGACCTCGCCCATTACCTCTCTCAACTGCCCTAGGCACGCAGCGGCATCCGGCGCTGCGCGCAGTCTTGTATTGGCGGGTGGCATGCTGTGCGTTTTCGCCATTGCCCAACCTGCCTGGTCTCAGGCGGGGGCCGTGCAGGGCGCAGGCGCGCCGCCTTCGATTACCGTTACCGCCACCAGCGTGGCGCAGCCGGCATTCGATACGCCTGCTGCGGTGGACGTCGTGTCGGGGCGCACCCTGAAGGAGGGGCAGCGCCAGGTCAACCTGTCCGAAACGCTGGCCCGCGTGCCGGGTCTGCACATCGGTGACCGTCAGAACTACGCGCAGGACCTGCAGATCTCCTCGCGGGGCTTCGGTGCCCGTTCTTCATTTGGCGTGCGCGGCATCCGTCTTTACGCCGACGGCATTCCGGCCAGCATGCCGGATGGCTCCGGCCAGGTTTCGCATTTCTCGCTGTCGTCAGCCGAACGGGTGGAAGTGCTGCGCGGCCCGTTCTCGGCACTGCATGGCAATGCCGCCGGCGGCGTCATCGCTATCTTCAGCCAAGATGCGCCCCAGGGGCTGCGCATCACGCCTGCGGTCAGCGCCGGCAGCTACGGCACCTGGCGTGCCGGGCTCAATGCCGCCGGCACGCTGAACCATGGAGGCATGCCAATCGGCTTCACCTTCGACGCCAGCCTGTTTGGCACCAAGGGCGCGCGTGACCATAGTGCTGCCACACGTGACTCCGAAAACGCCCGCGTCAAGTTCGCCTTGTCGGATGCCACCACGTTTGCCCTGACGTGGAACCGCGTCAACATGCCCAATGCCCAGGACCCCGCCGGCCTCTCGCGCGCTGAACTGAACGCCAATCCGTCTCAAGCCACCGCCAGCGCACTGCAGTTCAACACGCGCAAATCGACCTACCAGTCGCAGATGGGCGGGGTACTCGAGCACACCTTCTCCCCGACGAATCAGCTGCGACTGAGCGCCTACGGCGGCGAGCGCAACATCGTGCAGTTCCTCTCCACCACGGTGGCAGCGCAAGCGGCGGCTACCAGTCAGGGCGGTGTCGTCGACCTGGATCGCGATTTCTACGGCTTTGATGCGCGCTGGATCCACCAGGGATTCGCGCGCGACGGCGCCTACCACCTGACGGTCGGCATCGGGCGTGAACTGCAGAACGAAGTGCGACGCGGGTTCGAAAACTTTGTCGGTGCCCAGCTGGGCATCTTCGGCCGCTTGCGCCGGGATGAAGACAATCGCGTCGTCAACACCAGCCGCTTCGTCCAGGGCGAATGGCAGGCCTGGCCCAGCATCAAGCTTTCTGCCGGCGTACGCCATTCGTCGGTGTCGTTCACATCGAAGGATAAATACATCGTCGCGGGCAACACCGACGACAGTGGCGCCATCAAGTACCGCGCCACCACGCCGGCCGCCGGCGTGGTGTGGAGTGTCACCCCTCGCTTGAACGTCTATGCCACCGTTGGCCGTGGTTTCGAGACCCCCACGTTTGCCGAGCTGGCTTACCGCTCCGCCGGCACCGGGCTGAACTTCACGCTCAAGCCGTCCACCAGCCGCCATGCGGAGGCCGGCGTCAAGGCCCAATTCGAGGGCGGTACCGTCAGCGCCACACTGTTTCGCGCCGACACCATCGACGAGATCGTCACGCTGAGCAACACGGGCGGCCGGGCGATTTTCCAGAATGCCGGACGCACCCAGCGGCGCGGCGCGGAAGTCGCCTTCATGAAGGCGTTCGCCGCCAGCGGCATCACCGTGAGCGGCGCCTACACCTGGACGGAAGCCACCTACCGGGACGGCTTTCTCACCTGTGTGGCAACGCCCTGCGCCGCTCCCAACGTACCGGTGGCAGCGGGCAACAGCCTGCCAGCGGTACCGCGCCAGAGTCTGTTTGTGGAGGCACTGTGGCGCGCGCCGCGCACCTCAAGCGCCACCGGAGCATGGGGCAGCCCCTACGCCGCGCTGGAACTGCGGCGCCTGTCGCAAATGTTCGTCGATGATCGCAACAGCGAGGCCGCCGAAGGCTACACGGTCGCCAACCTGCGCGCCGGCCTTGAACAGCGCCATGACAAATGGACCATCTCGCAGTTCATGCGCATCGACAACCTCGCCAACGCGCGTTACGTGGGCTCGGTGATCGTCAATGAAGCCAACAGCCGGTTCTACGAACCGGCACCGGGCCGCAACTGGACCCTGGGCCTGAGCGCCGCCTATCGCTTCCGGTAAGGAATCGCCCAAGAGTGGCTCCAGGAGCCATTCTCGGGCCACCCGCTCACCTGCCGTAGCGGGTCCGCGCCAATTCCGCACCCAGCCCCAGTGCCTGCAACTTGGCCAGCGCGATCTCGCGATTCATCGGCGCCATGCCGCAATTGGTGCAGGGGAACAGGTGTTCCTTCGGCACAAACTCAAGTGCGCGGCCGATGATGTCGGCCACTTCCTCCGGTGTCTCGACGCGATCCGACGCCACATCAATCACACCCACCAGCACATCCTTGCCGTGCAACAGTTTCATCAGGTGGGCTGGCACCCTGGAGTTGGCGCATTCAAGCGATACCTGCTTGATGCGGCTGGCCGCGAGCACCGGAAAGATGGCTTCGTACTGGCGCCACTCGCCGCCCAGGGTTTGCTTCCAGTCGTTGTTGGCCTTGATCCCATAGCCATAGCAAATGTGCACCACCGTCGTCACGGACAATCCCTCGATGGCGCGCTCCAGCGCCGCAATACCCCAGGTCTTGACGTCGTCCATGTAGACGTTGAAGGCCGGTTCGTCAAACTGGATCACGTCCACGCCATCGGCCTGCAAGGCCAGGGCCTCCTGGTTGAGGAGTTCGGCGAAGGCCATCGCCAGCTTTTCGCGGCTGCCGTAGTACTGGTCAGACACCGTATCGACGATGGTCATCGGCCCCGGCAAGGTGATCTTGAGTTTGCGCTGCGTATGGGCGCGCGCCAGACGCGCTTCCGTTGCGTGTACCCGGCCCCTGAGCTTGAGCGGCCCGACCACCTGCGGCACCATGGCGTCGTAACGGTTGTTGCGAATCCCCATCTTGACCTTGTGTTCGAAATCGATGCCTTCGACGAACTCGACGAAGCCATGCACAAAGTGCTGCCGCGACTGCTCGCCTTCACTGACGATCGCCAGGCCCGCATCTTCCTGCGCCTTGAGCCAAAGCAGCGTGGCATCCCGTTTGGCCGTTTCGAGTTCCGCACCCTGCAGTTTCCATGCGGGCCAGAGTTTGTCGGTTTCGGAAAGCCAGAACGGCTTGGGCAGGCTGCCTACCAGCGTGGCATCAAACATGGTGTGTTTCCTTGCTCAAAAGGATTGCGCGATGCATCGAGTTTACCGTGCACCATGACCGTCATTTGCAGCAAAGCGCTTCTGGCACAATGCGCCCTCTTTCCCGAACTACCCGGAGCCTTGCCATGAATCACCTTCCCCGCCCGAACCGCAGGTTGATCGCAAGCGTGGGGGCCAGCGTACTGGCACTGGCGGCCCTGTTCGGATCCGGAACCGTCGTCGCGCAGCCGTATCCGAACAAGCCGATCAAGGCCATCGTGCCGTTTGCCCCGGGCAGTGCCACGGACCAGATCGCGCGCGCCTTCTCGGCCAAGATGACCGAGGTGCTGGGCCAGACCATCGTGATCGAGAACAAGCCCGGCGCCAACGGCATGCTGGGCGCCGATACCGTCGCCAAGGCACCGGCTGACGGTTACACCTTCCTCTTCGGCACGAACAGCACCAACGCGGCCTTGAAGAGCCTGATGAAAAAGCTGCCCTACGACCAGGACACGGCCTTCACGCCCATCGGCTACATGGGCTCGGTTCCGCTGATCGTCGCGGTCAACAATGATTTTCCCGCCAAAACCCTGGGTGAACTGATCAGCATGGCCAAGGCCAAGCCCGGCTCCATTAACTTCGCCACCGCCAGTACCTCACAACGCATCTCTTCCGAAATGCTTGCCAGCATGGCCGGCATCAAGATGACGCACGTGCCTTACAAGAGTGGCCCGAGCGCGATGACCGACCTGATCGGCGGGCAAGTCCACATGTTCACCGCCGATTTCGCTGTCATGTTGCCGCAGGTCAAGGCTGGCAAGGTGCGCGCCCTCGCGGTCACTTCCAGTGCGCGCTCGGCAGCGGTGCCGGATGTGCCGACGGTCAATGAAGCGGCCGGCCTGAAAGACTACGAACTGATCGCCTTCTTCGGCGCCTACGGACCAGCCGGGATGCCGCGCGAGGCGGTGCAGAAACTCAACGAGGCGATCAACGCCGCCGCCCGCTCGAAGGAAGTGGTGGACCGCTTCTCCGCGCTGGGCATGGAAACCGCGCCCGGCACGCCGGAAGCCTTCGCCCAGCGCACCGCGCGCGAGGCGGTGAAATGGGCCAAGGCGATCAAGGACGCCGGAATCGAGCCCGAGTAAACACCACCCGGACTAGACCGGATCCCAGGTGAACACATCCTGGGATCGATCCAGCTTGTAGAAATGCGCCTTCAGGGCCGGAATGGCGTGGTCGCCGATGGTTTCCGGCGTCCAGCCCTCCGAGCGCTGCACCGAACGCAGCGGCCGGTTCTGGCTGAACAGAAAAATCTCGTTGGCGCGCACCCCGAAGATCTGGCCCGTCACATCAGAGGCGGCATCGCTGGCCAGATAGACTGCCAGCGGCGCGATCTTGGCCGTTTCCATGCGCTTCAACTTTTCCACGCGCGCCTTCTGCTCGTCGGTCTCGACCGGGATCGAACCGATCATGCGGCTCCAGGCGAAGGGGGAAATGCAGTTGGAGCGCACATTGAACTTGGCCATGTCCATTGCAATCGACTTGGAAAGCGCGGCAATACCGAGCTTGGCCGCCGCGTAGTTCGCCTGGCCAAGATTGCCGATCAGGCCCGAAGTGGAAGTCATGTTGATGTAGCTGCCACGGTTCTCGCTCTTGAAATAGGGTGCCGCCGCGCGCGCCACATAGAACGTGCCGTTCAGGTGCACGTCGATCACGGCTTTCCACTCTTCCACGCTCATGTTGAAGAAGAAGCGGTCACGCAGGATGCCGGCATTGTTGACCACACAATCGATCTGCCCGAAGTTGTCGATCGCGGTCTTGATGATGCGGTTGGCGGCATCCCAGTCGGCCACGCTGTCGGTATTGGCCACGGCCACACCTCCGGCAGCCTTGATCTCGTCGACCACCTTTTGTGCCGGCCCGGCGTCCTTGCCTTCCCCTGAAACCGAGGCGCCGATGTCATTGACCACCACCTTCGCGCCGTTGGCCGCCATCGCCAGGGCGAAATCCCTGCCAATGCCGCCACCCGCGCCGGTCACCACCACCACCTTGCCATCCAGCATCTTGCCCATTGCCCTTCCCCCTGATTGAAATGATCGACGCTCCGAGGCGCTGTCGTCCGTGCGCCTTCGCCTGCGGATTTTTGCACAAGGCCTGACCTGTGGCCGTATTGCTATAGTTCCACTTCTCCCGCCTTGCCTTCTTCCACGAGCCTCCACCATGACCATCAAAGGCCGCGCCTACATTGTCGGCGCTTACGAACACACCACCCGCAAGGCGCCCGACAAGTCGGTCGCGCAGCTGCATGCCGAATCAGCACGTGGCGCGCTGCTCGACGCGGGGCTGACCAAGAACGACATTGACGGCTACTTTTGTGCCGGTGATGCGCCCGGCCTCGGCCCGCTGTCGATGGTCGACTACATGGGCTTGAAGGTGCGCCACGTCGATTCGACGGAGACCGGCGGTTCGTCCTACCTGATCCACGTCGCCCACGCGGCCGAAGCGATTGCCCTGGGCAAGTGCAACGTGGCCCTGGTGACGCTGGCTGGCCGGCCCCGCTCGGAAGGCTCTTCCGGCACCCAGGCCCGCAACTACGGCGCCGCCGCGCCGGATGCCGGCTTCGAGTTTCCGTACGGCATGGCCACTGCCAATGGCTACGGCATGGTGGCGATGCGCCACATGCATGAATTCGGTACGACCAGCGAGCAGCTGGCGTGGGTCAAGGTCGCGGCCTCCCACCATGCGCAGTACAACGAGCATGCCATGTTGCGCGAAGTGGTCACGGTGGAAGAGGTCCTGGCATCCCCGCTGATCGCGGATCCGCTACACCGGCTCGATTGCTGCGTGGTCAGCGATGGCGGTGGCGCGGTGATCGTGGCACGGCCCGAGATCGCGAAGAAGCTCCACCGCCCGCTGGTCAGGATTCTCGGCGCAGGCGAATCCCCCAAAGGCCAGAACGGCGGCAAGGTGGACCTCACCACCTCCGGCGCGGCCTGGTCCGGCCCGGCGGCATTTGCCGAGGCAGGTGTCAAGCCCGGGGACATCCAGTACGCCTCGATCTACGACAGTTTCACCATCACCGTGCTGATGCAGCTGGAAGACCTGGGCTTCTGCAAGAAAGGGGAGGGTGGCAGGTTTGTGGCCGACGGCAACCTCATCTCCGGCACCGGCAAGTTGCCGTTCAACACCGATGGCGGCGGGCTGTGCAACAACCATCCGGCCAACCGCGGCGGCATGACCAAAGTGATCGAGGCGGTGCGCCAGTTGCGCGGCGAAGCGCATCCGAAGGTACAGGTGCCCAACTGCCGCCTGGCATTGGCGCAAGGCACCGGCGGCCAGCTCGGCTCGCGCCACGGCAGCGCCACCCTGATCATGGAAC
>CAYUEG010000019.1:0-5204 GCA_964443245.1 uncultured Burkholderiales bacterium
GAACACGCGCCAGCGGCTGCCGGCGCATGATTGCCCACCGGCTTACTGCTCGATCTTGATGCCGGCCTTGTTGATGATGTCACGCCACTTCGCCACTTCGGCGGTGATGTGCCGTCCGGTCTCTTCGGGCGTGGCCGCCAGCGCCTCGGCGCCGGTTTCGGCAAAGCGCGCGCGTACGGCCGGATCGGCCATGGCGGCGGCAATCTCGCGGTGCAGGCGATCGATGATTGGCCGTGGTGTCGCGCGTGGCGCCATGAAGGCAAACCACGCAGCGGATTGATAGCCGGGCAGACCGGCCTCCGCAGCGGTCGGTACATTCGGCAATGCCGCGAGGCGCTTGTCGGCCGCCACCGCAATCGGCCGCACCGTGCCGCCCCGGATCTGGCCGATCACGTTGGGCACCAGCTGGAAACTCACCGGCACCTGCCCACCCACCAGATCGGTCACCAGCTGCCCGGTGACGCGGTAGGGCACGTGCGTCATCCTGGCACCGACGAGCTGCTCGTAGTACGCCCCGCCCAGGTGCTGCGAGCTGCCCGGACCCACCGAACCATAGGGCGTGTTGGGATTCTTCTTCACGTAATCGGTGAATTCCGCCAGCGTGTTGATCGGCAGCTTGGCGCTGACCACCACCACATTGGGCAATACCGCATAGAGCGAAATCGGGGCGAGGTCACGTTCCGGGTCGTAACCCAGATTCGGGTTGAGCACCTTGTTCACCGCCAGCGGGCCGGAGGTGCTCATGAGGATGGTGTAGCCATCCGGCTCGGCGCGCGCTACCGCCTGGGTGCCGACATTGCCGCCGGCTGCGGGCCGGTTGTCCACCACGAAGGGCCGGCCCATCGACGCGGCCATGCGGTCGAGCACGATGCGGCCAATCACGTCACTCGCACTGCCGGCCGAGAACGGAATGATCACCGTGATCGGCCGCGCCGGATATTCCTGTGCCCCGGCATGCATGACCGCCACACCCGCCATCAAACCCGCCAACCATGCCGTCCATTTCTGTCTCATCGCACGCTCCTCGTTGTTTTATCCATGTGTGCCTGATGCCGCACCAGATGCACTGCCAAATGTACTGCCAAAGCGTTGTTCCATCACTTTCTCGAACGGCATGTCGGCCGGCGCCATCGCGCCACCACCGCGCACGCGGTAGCTGGCGGCTGCCCGTGCGGCCGCCGGTTCCTGCCCGGCCTGCAAGGCCTTGACGCCGTCGAGCATCACGCGGCGAAACCGCACTACCCCGACATCGGTAGGTGAAAGATGTTCGCGCGTGCGATCCACAATCAGGCCCTGGCTATCCTGCGCCATCGCGTCCTGCTCGGCAATCCCGCGCACACCGGTGAACGAGCGCAGCTTCTGCTCATTGCGGTCGATCAGATAATCATTGCTGCGGTTGCGCAGGGCCACATAGCCCGGCCCCAGTTCGGCAAACTGGCCATAGCCGCCCTTCTCGTACTTGCTGCGCTCACCTTCCGGCAACGGCTGGTCCGGGTGCCACGCGTAGACATAGATCCAGCAGGAATGGTCGTCAATCGGCACCCAGGTGTAACCGTAGAAGGTTTCGCCCGGCATCGAGGAAGGCGTGATCGAGTGCGCCGGCAGCATGAACTGCGTGATGCGCCAGTACAAGTCGTTGCCGTCGGCACGGCGCGAACCGCCGATCACGAAGCCGACCTCGTGATCCAGGATGGTGAACTGCGGCAGCGGGTCATTGCGCAGCCAGCGAATGCGGTTCTCGTCGGCGGCGGCCGTCATCGTGTCGTTCTTTGCCATCGCCGGTGCCGGCATGTGCAGGAAGGAGAAGTGCGCGGTATCGAGCGCCCCTTCCATCGACTGCGCCCAGTTGCATTGCTGCAGGCGCTTGGTGACGTAGCGATGCGCCGGCGGCACCAGCCCCACTTCCAGCTGCGACACCTCGGCCGGCATGTGCTCGGGCGGGCCCATGTAGGCCCACACCATGTCGCCGAATTCGCGCGTCGGGTACGCCTTGATCGCCATCTTGCCGTGATACGCGGAGCCGGCCGGCACGTTGGGCAGCTCGACGCACTTGCCATCGACATCGTATTTCCAGCCGTGATAAATGCAGCGGATACCGCATTCTTCATTGCGCCCGAAGAACAGGTCCGCGCCACGGTGGGCGCAGTAGCGGTCGATCACGCCGACCTTGCCTTCGGTGTTGCGAAAGGCCAGCAGTTCTTCGCCCAGCACGGTGATGCGCAGCGGCGGGCCATCGGGTTCGCCCACTTCACGCGAGAGCGCGACCGGCTGCCAGAAGCGGCGGAAGTATTCGCCCATCGGCGTGCCGGGGCCGGTAAGGGTGAGGAGTTGGTTGTCGGAGGCGGTGAGCATGTGGATTGACCTTAAATGGTGATGCTGCCTACGCTGGCGCCACCGCAGACATACAGCACCTGGCCGGTGACGAAGCTTGCGCCGGGCGCAACAAAAAAATCGACCGCGCGCGCCACATCTTCCGGCGTGCCCAGTCGCTGCACCGGGATCGCCATCGCCAGCTTGGCTTCGCGCTCGCTCTCGGCCGGCACCACTTCATGAAACATTTCGGTGCCGCGAATCGGCCCGGGTGCCACCACGTTGACCGTGATGCCGGCGGGTGCCAGCTCCAGCGCCCAGGTACGCGCCATGCCGATCATGCCGGCTTTGGTGGCCGAATAGGCGGAGCGCGTGGCCAGCCCCAGCGCGCCGCGCGATGACATCAGCACGATGCGGCCGAACTTGCGTGCACGCATGCCGGGCAGCACCGCCTGCGCCAGCACCAGAGCGCTGCCGATGTGCAGTTCGTTCAATACATCCAGGTCTTCGAGCTTGACGTCACCCAGGAGGGCCGGGCGGATCACGCCGGCGTTGTGGATGAAGGTGGTGACAGGGTACGCGGCGGCAATCTCGGCGGCGACCTTTTGCGTGGCGGCCCGGTCGGCCAGGTCCACGCTGATGCTGGTGAGCTGCGGATGATCGATGGCGGTGGGGCGGCGCGCCAGCGCCAGCACCTGATAGCCCGCCGCCAGCAGGTGTTCGCAAATCACTTTGCCAATGCCGGTGCTGGTGCCGGTAACGAGAGCGACGCCCGGAGCGAAACCCGCTTCGCGGGCTGGCACCGCCGTTTTGTCGAGGCTCATGCAGGCACCAGCGCCAGCACGCGCAAGGGGCTGCCACTGCCTTTCTGGATTTTCAGGGGCGGGCTGATGATCACGCTACCCGTGGGCGGCAACTGGTCCAGGTTGGTGAGGCACTGCAGGCCGTAGCGGCCAGCGCCGTGCATGTAGTAGTGGCAAGGGTAAGGCGGGCGCAGGTGGTAGCCTTGGCCGGCATCGGTGCCGATGGCTTCGGAGCCGAAACCCAGTACATCGCGCTCCTCCACCAGAAATTGCACGGCTTCGCTGCTCGGCCCCGGCGTGTGCTGGCCGGTTTCGTCGAAGTTCTGGTAGGCCACGGGGTCGCTGCGTTGCGACCAGTTGGTGTGCATCAGGAGCCAGTTGCGCGGCGGAATGCGGCCATGCAGCGCTTCAAAGGCCTCGATGTCGGCCACCGTCAACAGGTAATCCGGATCAGCCTTGACCTTCTCCACGCAATCGATGACGCAGGCGGGCGCCACAAAGTTCTGCACCGGGATGGTATCGACGGCGTTGTTAGGCAGGTTGCGGCCGGAGATCCAGTGGATCGGCGCATCGAAGTGGGTGCCGGTATGTTCGCCGCAGGAAAAGTTGTTCCAGTACCAGCCGGGGCCGCGCTCGTCGTAGGCCGATACTTCCTCGATGCGGAACGGCCAGCACTGGCCCATTTCCGGCGGCAGCGCAATCTGCGGAAACTCGGGTGTGAGGGTCTGCGTCAGGTCCACGACGCGAATGCCGCCGCCGGTGAGGGCGCCGGCGAGCGCTGCGAGAAGTTGGGCTGGGTTCATGGTCGAATTGCTCGATGAATCATTCATTGTCCCGCCGCCAGCTCGCGTTCGAGCACCTTGGGGTTGTCGCGCCAGCGCTCGAGCCACTCCTGCGCCACATCACCGGGGTACACGTCCTCCACGCCATCGCGCAGGGCCTTCACGATGGCATTGGCCAGCGCATCGGGCGTCACCTTCGGCGGCGGCATGTTCTGGTTCCACTCGTCGTCAATCGGGCCGGGAAACACGTTGATCACGCGGATGCCGGCTGGCCGCATCTCGGCACGCAGGCATTGCGAGAGGGAATAGGCCGCCGCCTTGGAAGCCGAAAAGGTACCGTGCGGCGGGAAGTTGGCCAGCGCATAAATGGAAAGCAGGTTGACCCAGGCCACCGCACTGGTGACGCCATCGGCCGCGCGGCCCTTGAGGGCCGGGCCGAACTCCTGCGCCAGACGCAACAGGCCAAAGTAGTTGATATCCATTTCGGCCCTGGCCACGTCAGTGCCACGGCGCGCACCAATGCCAAAGGTGCGGTGCACCTCGGCGGTGTTGATGACGATGTCGACTTTGCCGCCGATTTCACCCGCCAGCTCGGTGACGGAACGGCCGTTGGTCAGATCCAGCGGCACCAGCGTGACCTGCGGCAGCGCGGTAATGTCATCAAACCCGGGCAGCTTGATCCAGGGTTCGGCATGGCCGACCCAGATGATGTCGGCACCGGCCCTGGCGAGCGCGCGCACCACCGCCTGGCCAGCGGCACTCTTGCCATCGGTCACCAGCACCTTGCGGAACTTGGGGTCGCAGGTCATTTCACGCAACATCTTGTCGTCAGCCATACTTGACTCGCCTTGTTCGGGTTGTCCACCTGGTTCGGGAAACGCAATCAGTACTGCCTGGCCGGCACGGTCCAGTCTTGCGCCCACCACCACCTTGCAGGGCAAGGCGCTCTCCTCCACTACCACCTGGCCATGCAGATGCACCATCAGTGTCGGGCCGGCATCCAGTTTCACCAGCCCGAGACGCCAGGGCAGGCGCTCGCGGAAAAACAAATCGTTGCTGTGATGCAGGGTGGTCGTGGCCAGCAGTGTGCCGGCGCCGTTCTGCTCACGCCAATCGAGCCGGGAGGAGAGGCACACGTGGCACGCCTCACGCGGCGGGTACTGCACCGCGCCGCAGTCACGACACACCTGCAACTCAAAGCGCCCTTCCGCAGCCGCCGCAGTAATGCCCAGCGCCACGCGGCTGCGGCCCCAAGGCGGCAGGTTCATCTGCCGCGTGCGCAATACCGGGTTCTTGCGCTTGGGCCTCA
>CAYUEG010000019.1:5304-42694 GCA_964443245.1 uncultured Burkholderiales bacterium
GGCATCGTCATGATGGCGTGCCCAGAATCACCGCGCCGGTGCACAGGCAGCGGTCGTAGGTGACCATGCCGAACCCGCCCACCATGCCAAGCTTCGCGTGTTTCACCGCACGTCCGTCCGCCGCACCGGTGAGCTGGCGAATCGCTTCGGTCATTCCCAGAAACCCGCCGGCGGCGCCGGCTTGGCCCGTGGAAAGCTGCCCACCGGACGTGTTGTTGGGGAAGCTGCCGTCGTGCGTCATGCGATGTTGGCGCACGAAGGCCGGGCCTTCGCCCTTGGCGCAGAAGCCCAGATCTTCAAACTGCATCATCACGATCACGGGATAGTCGTCATAGGTCTGGACAAAATCGATGTCCGAAGGTTTGGCATCGGCCATCGCATACAGATCGTCCAGATCCATGCGCCAGCCGCCCTGTACCATCACCGGATCTTCCGCGTAGGCATTGTGGCGCTCGATGCCGCCGCGGATGGTGGCATAGGCGAGACCCAGATCGCGTGCGCGCTCCTCGCGCATCACCAGAAACGCCTCGGCGCCAGCGCAGGGCATCACGCAATCAAACAGGTGGATCGGGTCGGCGATCGGCCGCGCCGCCATGTATTCATCGAGCGTCAGCGGTTTCTTGAACATGCGCGATCCCGAATTTGAACTACATGCCAAGGCATTGGTGCGCTGGTCCACCGCGATGCGGCCAAAATCCTCACGCTTCGCGCCATAGGTACGCATGTAGTTGGCGGTGATGAACGCAAAGATCGCATTCGGGCCGCCCGAACCGTAGGGGTACGTGGCATCGCGCGCAAAGTGGGAAAAGCTGCCCAGCATGAGGCGAAAGGAATCGACGTGGTTGGTATCGCCCGCCACACAGGCCACCACCTCGGCATCGCCCATCTGCACCGCACGCGCGGCGCGCCGCAGCGACATGACGCCGGAAGCGCCCCCGGTGGGAATGTGTTCCAGCCAGCGCGGTGACACTCCCAGATGCTGGGTGACGCCGACGGCGGTATCGGGCGTCAAGGAAAAGCTGCTGATGGTGAGGCCATCAATATCGGCCTTGGCCAGCCCGCTTTGCTTGACCAGCGCGTTCAGCGCCTGGCCGATGAACCAGTGCGCACTGCGCGTCGAATAGCGCACGTACGGCACGGTGACCGGCACCGTGACGGCCACACCCTCATACCCTTTTGGCAAGTGGGCCATCAGGATTGGCGTTTC
Source organism: uncultured Burkholderiales bacterium (assembly GCA_964443245.1). Lineage (GTDB taxonomy): Bacteria > Pseudomonadota > Gammaproteobacteria > Burkholderiales > JAEUOS01 > CANJDH01. The sequence continues at coordinate 6,512 of CAYUEG010000019.1, forward strand.
TTCATGCTGCGCACGTCGATGCAGTGGGCCTGGCCCGGCAATGCCTGCGCGATTGCCTTGAGCTCGCCGCGCTGAATCTTCTGCGAGGCGGTAAGCGGCAAGGCATCGACGAACGCGACGTAGCCCGGCGCCTTGTAATAAGCCAGCCGCGCGAGTGCGTGCTCGACCAGGCCACAGGCAAATGCCTGCCGCTCTGCGGCGGCAAGTGGTTCGAGTGTCACCACACACGCGAGGACTTCGTCGCCGCGCACGGCATCCGGCGTGGCCGCCACCGCCACCGCCTTGATGCCGGGATACTGGTTGAGCACGCTCTCGACTTCCACGGCAGAAATGTTTTCGCCGCTACGGCGGATGACGTTCTTGCGCCGGTCGATGAAATGCAGCAGGCCCTCGGCATCCCGGCGCACGATGTCGCCGGTGTGGAACCAGCCGCCCTCCCAGGCTTCACTGGTGGCTGCTTCGTCCTTCAGATAAGCGGTAAAGAAGCCGAAGCGCGGATCGGGCCCCGCATGGCGTACCAGCAACTCGCCCGGTTCGTCCACGCCAGCGGTGCCGCCATGGTCCGCCACCAGGCGCACTTCGATGTCGCTGCCTTCCCGGCCGAAACAGTTCGTGCCGACCCGGCGCGGCTCGTCACTGGCCATGATCACGGCGCCGGCACCGGTTTCAGTCATGGCCCAGCCTTCCAGCAAGGGAAAGCCGAAACGTTCTTCGAACGGCGCCTGCAGGGCGCGGTCCACCCCGGCGCCGAAGCCAAAGCGCACGGCGTGCAACTTGTCGTCGGCCGAGGGAGGCGCCTTCATCAACATGGCGGGCATCACCCCCAGATAATGCACGACGGTGGCGCCGGAGGTGCGCACGCTCTCCCACCAGGTGGCCGGATGGAACCGGTCCACCACGATCAGGCAGCCGCCGGTCAACACGGTGGCCAGGGTGGAGTAGGCCTTGGCATTCATGTGCACCAACGGCAAGGGTGTGAGCATGCGCTCACACCCGGGGCGCAGGGCGCTCATGCCGCCGACCGTGGCGTACCAGTGGCCGGAGTGCAGGTAGTAACGATTGTCAAGCATGCACCCCTTGGGTCGGCCGGTGGTGCCGGAGGTGTAAAGGAGGCCGCACTCGGTGCGCTGGCCGATGGGCTGGCCGGCCAGGGGTGGGGCGAACGGGGCGGCCGGCGGCGCGTCGTCCGGCCCCATCAGGGCCAGCGGGCGACCTGCGGACCGCGCCGCAGCCGCCAGATCGGCATGGCGGGTCGGCAGCGCTACCGCCAGCGCAATCTCGGAATGGCCGACCAGATACTCCAGTTCCGCGGCACGCAGGTCGGCGTTGATCGGTACCACCGAGACCCCCAGGCCGTTCAGGGCAAACCAGTGCCAGAAGAAAGCGGCGCGATTCTCCAGCAACAGGCCAACACGATGACCATGGCCATAGCCGGCTGCCGCGTAGGCCGCCCGCAGGGCAAGGATCTTTTGTTGCGCAAGGGCGTAAGTCGTCTCCCCCGCCACGATGCCGTAGATCGCCGCCGTTTCCGGCAACACGCAGAGGAAAGGGTGGTTCGGCCAGCGTGCCGCCGAGGCAGCAAAGGCGTCGGCAACGGAATCAAAGGGAGCAGTCAACACACGTCCAATTCAAGACTAAGCAACATATGGCAGAGCGGGCGGGGCGGAAGCGGCGGCACGCTACATGAACAACTGGATGTTGCCGAACGCGGCATCGCAGTTGACCAGATCCACCCGCTTGAGCGCGATGCGCAGACCGGCAGGGGTCGCCAGCAGGGTGTGGGTCGCCCAGCCGGCATAGAGCTGCTGTGCATCCTGCCGCGTCTCGACATAGTGGAAGGCGGTGCGCACGACAAACTGCCCACCCACCATGTCCATCGATTCCACCTCCGGCCGCTGCAACAAATGGTGGCAGCGGCTCTTCGGCTGCTGCGAGAAAGTGCGCGCGCCGGCCAGGCGCTCGATGCGGATCTTCAGGAGCAGCTTGTCCTCATACATCAGCGAGGTGTGCAGCTTCGCATCGGTCTGGCCCGGTGCCAGCGGCATCCAGTAGTGGGCATCCTCGCTGAAGAGGTCAAGCCACTCTGCATAGCGGCCTTCGTCCAGCAGGCGCGCCTCGGCATAGACGAAATCGACCAGCTGTTCCCTGTCGATCGCACGCATCGTCTGGCTCATGATGGCTCCGCCGCAGCCGCCACTTGCTGCACTTTCGGCGCGGCCATGTACTGGGTCCAGGCGCGAAACTGGTTGCGCATCTGCCACTCGTTGGTGCCATTGGTGGTGGCACCGCCTGCGGCAATCGGTTTGGTTTCGCCAGCATCGTAAAGGCGCGCGAGGTTGATCCATTCGCGGCCACGGGAATGCAGTCCCTCCTGCGCCCGTTCATAGACTTCCAGATCATCGTGCCCCACCACCGAGGTGGGCGCGTTGATCAGGCGGGTGTACATGACCGTGCGTTCCAGCAGTTGGTCCGGGGCACCCACCAGACGGAAGGTCCATGACTCCACCAGGGTCTTGTTGGCCGCCAGCGGAATGAAACGGCGCAAGGCCTGGATCGGTCCCTTGACCATGATGTTGGGCCAGTACACCGTGTTGTGGCGCACTTCGCCCAGAATCTTCTTCGCGCGCTCCTCGCCATACGCCTTGGCCATGGCCTCCCAGTAACCGGGCACGGGCGAATACGCCGCATGAATCGAATCGGCCACCCCGGTGTGGCCATGGCCGTTGGACCAGACCCGGATGCCCATGCCCTCAAAAAACTCATACGGGTTGACGAAGGGCGCGAACTGTTCGACCGCCATCGGCTTGGGCGTGCCCTCGGGCGCCGCCTTCCAGACACGCACCGCCGTACCGGCGGACGATTCATGCGCCACCATCGGATGGCAGGCATCGGTCTGGTTATCGACCAGCATCTTCCAGTTGCAGTGGTGCAGGTAGCGCAGCACGCCGCCGGCCACCTCAAGCCGCCCTTCAGGCGAGCGGTCGACCATGTTGTCGATGGTGGAAAGCGATTCGCCAAAATAGGCAGAAAAATCCACACCCGACGGGTTGAGGCGGCAGAACACGAACTCGCGGTACACCTTGACCGCACCCACGGCCGCCATGCCCTTGCTGGCTTCGCACTGCTCGAAGCCGGTGTTCTCATAGCCTTTGCGCAGCGGGATGGCCCTCAGGCTGCCGTCGGTGTTGTAGGCCCAGGCATGGTACGGGCAGCGAAAGAACTTGCCGGTATTGCCATGCACATCGGCCACCACCTTGACGCCTTTGTGGGCGCAGCGATTGTGCAGCACCTGGATGCTGCCATCTTCCTGCCGCACCATCACCACCGGCTGGTCTCCCACGGTGGTGGTGTAGTAATCCCCTGCCGCCGGAATCTGGCTGGCGTGGCCGACATAGACCCAGGTGTTGGCGAACAGATGCTCCATCTCGAGGGCAAACACCTCCTCGTCGATGTACAGGTCCCGATGTACCTCCGCCTCGCGCACGAGCGCGCGCAGCGCTGCCGGATTGTCGCGGTATTGCCCCATGCTGCCTCCCGTCATGTCACGCTCAAAGCAACTGCATCTGCGTTTGAGCAAGCACCGGGCTAGTTTAGCAATCACCGCCAGCGCGGCGCGCTGAAGGCCCGTCCGGGCCCTCAGCCCAGGGCGACGTAGCGTTCAAGATGGTGATCCGCATCCCCGAAGGCCTGGGCGATCATGGTCAGGCGCTTGAAGGTATGCGCCACCTTCATCTCCTGCGTCATGCCCATGCCGCCGTGCAGCTGGATTGCTTCCTGGCCGACATGACGTGCCGCTTCGGCCACGCGATACTTCGCCGCCGACACCATGCGCTTGCGTTCAGTGACCTCCACTTCCCCGCGCCCCGCCGCATCAAACTTGCTGCACGCAAGCAGCGTGATGGAACGGGCCTGGATCGCGCTCAGGTTCATGTCCACCATGCGGTGTTGCAAAGCCTGGAATGCGCCGATTGGCAGGCCGAACTGTTTGCGTGTTTTCAGGTAGTCGAGCGTCGCCTCGTTGGCATATCTCATCGCCCCTACCGCCTCGGCGCACAACAACACGGTGGCAAAGTCGACGGCTTCCTCAATCGCCGGCAGGGCCTGGCCCGCTGCGCCGAGCAGTGCGTCTGCCGGCAGCACCACGCCATCGAGCACCAGATCGGCGGCGCGCAGGTTGTCCACGGTGCGCTGGGTTTTCACGGTCAAACCCTTGCTGCCGGCAGGCACCAGGAACAGGCTGATGCCGCCGGCATCGCTCGCCGCACCTGCAGTGCGCGCCGACACCACGATGTGGCTGGCAGCGGCAGCATTGAGCACCATCGATTTGGCACCGGAAAGGCGCCAGCCGCCGGAAGCGGATTCGGCCCTGGCTTCCACATGGGCCAGTGCATAGCGCGAACCGGGCTCGCCATGGGCAAAGGCGAGTGTGCGGTTGCCGTCGATGACACCGGGCAGAACGGCGGCACGCTGGGCCTCGTTGCCCGCGCGCTCGACCAGCCGGCCGGCCAGTGCCACCGTGGGGAGATAGGGCTCGACCAGGAGGCCACGACCGATCGCTTCCATGGTCGCAATCATGTCCATCGCGCCCTTGCCGAAGCCGCCGTTGCTCTCGGCAAAGGGCAGCGCCAGGATGCCCATGTCGGCCAGTTCCCGCCACACCTCGTCGCTGAAGCCGACAACAGACGCAATCGCCCGCTTGCGCGCCTCGAAGTCGTAATCCTTCTCGACCAGGCGATTGATCGAATCGGCCAGAAGTTGCTGCTCTTCGTTGTACTGAAAATGCATGGCTATAGCCCCAGGGCCATCTTGGCCACGATGTTGCGCTGGATTTCGTTCGAGCCGGCGTAGATGCTGGTCTTGCGATAGTTGAAATAGCGCGCGCCGATCGAACCGGCAAAGGTGTCAAAGCCTTCGTAGTCAATCGCCTTGAATGACTGCGCCTGCGGACCGGCCACCTGCATCATCAGCTCGGTGATGGCCTGCTGGATCTCGGTGCCGCGTATCTTGAGCATCGAGACCTCAGGTCCGATGTTTCCGGTACGGCGCACTTCGTCCACAAAAGTCATGTTGGTGATTTCCAGGGTCATCAGCTCGATTTCCACCTTGGCAAGGCGATCACGGAAGCGCACGTCGTCGAGCAACGGTTTGCCGTCCTTGAGGGTGCGGGCAGCCATCTCGCGCACCCGCTTGAGTTCGCGCTTGGAGGCGCCGATCCGCCCGGTGTTGAGGCGCTCATGGCCCAGCAGATACTTGGCCACGGTCCAGCCCTTGTTTTCCTCGAACACCAGGTTCTCGACCGGCACCTTGACATTGTCAAAGAACACCTCGTTGACTTCATGCCCTTCATCAAGCAGGATCAACGGCCGCACCGTGATGCCGGGCGTCGCCATGTCGATCAGGAGGAAGCTGATGCCGTCCTGTTTCTTGGCGTCAGGATCGGTTCGAACCAGGCAGAAGATCCAGTCACCGTAATGGCCAAGCGTGGTCCAGATCTTCTGGCCGTTGACGATGTAGTACTGCTTGCCGTCGGCATCCCGAATCCGCTCGGCCCGCGTCTTGAGCGAGGCCAGGTCGGAACCCGAGCCGGGCTCGGAATACCCCTGGCACCAGAACACGTCTCCGCTGTAAATGCCCGGCAGGTAGCGCTTCTTCTGCTCTTCCGAACCGAACTTGATCAGCACCGGACCGCACATGGCAACGCCAAAGGCCGCTATCGGCGGTGCGCCGGCAGCGGCGTACTCTTCTTCCCAGATGTAGCGCTGCACGGCGTCCCAGCCGGTACCGCCATGCTCTACCGGCCAGGCCGGGACGATCCATCCCTTGGCCGCCAGCATGCGGTGCCAGCGCGTCAGGTCATCCTTGGAAAGCTCGCGGTAGTTGAGCACCTTCTCGCGCAGGTCCGGCGGTACGTTGGCGGCAAGCCAGGTACGCACCTCATCGCGAAAAGCAAGCTCCTCTTTTGAAAAATTCAGGTCCATGCAGGGCTCTTTCGTGTGGCGGCAAGGCCGATCAGCGCTTGATTGTAATGGGCAGGATGCGCGGCCCGCGCACCGTACCCTCGGACCATGTCACCTTGGCACCCGGCGTGACTTCAAACTCGGGGAAACGCTTGAGCCACTCCTCGATCGCCACGGTCATTTCCATGCGCGCGAGGTTGGAACCAAGGCAGCGATGGCGCCCCAACCCGAAGGCGGCATGCGGATTCTCGGCGCGGTCAATCAGCACTTTGTCGGCATCGACGAACTTGGCCGGATCACGGTTGGCGGCCGGAAACGAGAGCAGCACCTGCCCGCCCACCTTGAACGGGCAGCCCCCCACCGTGGCTTCCTTCACCACTTCCCGGGCCATGGTGACAGGGGAGTAAGCCCGCAGGAATTCCTCTATCGCCGTCGGCATGAGCTCCGGTTCGGCCACCAGGCGGCGTCGGTCCGCCGGATGCGTCGCCAGGTGCCACAGGCTCGCGCCGATCCCGCTCCAGGTGGTGTCGATGCCCGCTATCAGGATAAGCCGGATGGTCCCGAGGACATGTGCTTCGCTCAGGGGCTGATCGCCGAGCCTGGCCGCCAGGAGGAAACTGACCAGATCGTCACCCGGCGCAGCACGGCGCTTCTCGACGAAGCCGCGGAAATAGCCATCCATCTCCGCCATTGCTTCCATCACGACTTTCGGATTGCGCACCCCCTCGATCAGCGCCTGGTGGATCCATTTACGAAACAGGTCGCCATCATCCTCCGGCATGCCGAGCATGTGCGCAATGACACGCACGGGAATGTGCTGGGCGTAATCGACCGCACCATCGCAGGTCGGCGCATCGCCAATGGCGTCCAGCAGGGAGTTGCACAGGGCACGCGTGCGCCCTTCCAGCTTGGCGATCGCCTGTGGTGCAAACGCCGGCAACAGCAGCTTGCGGGCCGGCGTGTGCTCGGGCGGATCGGACGTAATCGGCGGTGCCGCACCGATGTTGGCCACCTTTTGCTCGCGGATGATCACCCGGCGCGAAGAGAAGTGCTCGGCGTCGTAGGCGATGGCGTGGACGTCCTCGTAGCGCGACGGAAAGTAGCCGCCATCTTCAAAACGCTGCGAGGTTGCCACCGGGCAGCGCTGGCGCAGGTCATCCCAGATCGGATACGGGTTCTCTGTCCACTGGGGATCGAAATGATCAAAATCGATTGCCCAATCTTCCACTGGCGGCCGGGTTTGCATGTCTGTCTCCCTATTCGATTGCGATGCCATGCTGCGATGGGGCATCACGTTCTACCCGGCCGGGTGCCGGGCCTTCCGGTTTCAAGCAGCTGTCAACCGTACCGCGTGCTCGGGGCAGTTGGCGACCGCCAGCCGGGCCTTCTTTTCCAGCTCGGGCGGCACCATGCCGTCACCCCGGGCATGCGCCGTCCCTTCGTCATCCGCTTCGAACAGTTCAGGGGCTGCGAGGCAGCACCGGTTGTGGCCCTGGCAGCGATCCGCCACCACGCTCACGCGCAACACTTTCGTTTCGGACATGGCTTCCCTCCTCTGGTTGGTCCCCACCGGTGCAGTACGCCATGCCCTCGAAGGGCAGGGTCTGAGGGCAGGGTCTGCGCCATTCTTCGATTTTCATTCGGCAGCGCCCTGCCACAGCAGACGCGGGAGCCTACCGCAGGGTCGCTGCCAAAGCGCAATGTAGCTTACCAAAAGCGCGGGCCGAACATGCCTCAGTATTGACGCGCCGCCGCAAACGCCTCTCCCGCCTCGCGCACCAGGCGCTCAACGACGTCACTTACCGTGGTCAGCTCGTTGAACCAGGCACAACTCTGCCCGAGCGCCTCGTAAACCAGCGGCTCGACCTGATGCTCCTCGATCGCGGCCAGCAACTCGCCAGTCAGGGCGTGCTGATAGGGCATGGGCAACTGCGGCGGGGCGCCGGGCGCCTCCCACTCGTCCACCCAGGCGCTCTTGAGCACCCGGCAAGGCTTGCCGCTGTGCGCACGGGTCATGACCGTATCCTCGCTGGTGGCGGCCAGGATCTTCCTGAGCAGGACCGGCGGCGTCCGGTATTCGCGCGTTGCCAGCCATGCGGTGCCAAGCCAAGCGCCCTGCGCGCCCATCGTAAGAGCTGCCGCAATCTGCGCCCCGTGGCCTATGCCGCCAGCGGCCAGTACCGGCACCGCACCAGCCGCCTGGACGATCTGCGGCACCAGCGAAAAGGTACCGACGGGGCCGGTATGCCCGCCCGCATCGTTGCCCTGGGCCACCAACACGTCCACGCCGGCGGCCACTGCTGGTGCCACGTGCCGCACCGAACCGATTAACGCAAAACTGGCCTTGCCGCGCGCCTTCGCTGCGGCAATCACCTCCCGGGGCAACCCGACAGCGGTGGCGACTGCGTTCACATCCGAGGCCAGCACCGCTTCGGTCTGTTCGCGAAACAGCTTCTGGTTGCGCAACACATGCGAAAAGAAATGGGGTCTTGTCTGCTGCGGCACCGCGTACTTCTCGCGCAGCGCTTCAACGAACGCGACGCTGGCCGGCGGCAGCTTGGCCTTGGCCGATGCACGGTCGGGCTCATCGGCGGCGAGCGCCGGATACATGATGTCCACGCCGAAAGGTCGCGCGCCGATGCGGCGGCGAATCTCTTTGAGCTCCGATTCAATCCTGTCCGGCGTCTCGCGCGCGGCGCCAAACACCGGAAAGCCGCCCGCTTCCGCCAGGGCCACGGTGACATCCACAGAGTGCGAGAAGCCGAAAATGGGCACATTGATGCCCAGGCGTTCACACAGGGCATTGCGCAGTCCCATCGCCGGATTCCTCAAGAGAGCCCCCGCCTGCACGCGGGGGCAAGCAATCTATTCGGCCTTGATATTGCCGGCCTTGATCACGCCGGCCCAGCGATCTGCATCGGCATGGAGCAGTTGCTGCATCTCGGCAAGGCTCATCGGCTGCGCGGCGATGCTCCCCAGTTTCTCCATCTTCTCCTTGACATCCGGCATCGCCAGGACTTTGCCGATGTCGGCATTGATGCGTTCGAGTACCTCCCTGGGCGCACCGGACCGGGTGAAGAAGATGTACCAGGCCATCACGCCGGCATCGGGGTAGCCCGCCTCCATCAGCGTGGGCACATTGGGCATCTGTTTCAGGCGCTCCTTGCCGATCACGCCCAGCGCCTTCAGCTTGCCGGCCTGGACATGCTGGCTGACCAGGCCAGTGGCAGCGAACGCCATGTCGAGTTGCCCCCCGAGGAGATCGGTGATGATCTGCGGTTGTCCCTTGTAGCCGATCGGCTGCACGTTGATACCCGCGGTCTGCTTGAACAGTTCGGTCGTCAGATGAATGGAAGAGCCGGCCCCCGGATTGCCGTAGTTGAGCGACCTGGACTTGGCCAGCGCAACGAACTCCTTGAGCGTATTGGCCGGTGAATTGGCCGGCACCACGATGGCGGCCGCGGACCAGGCCGCCACACCGAGGGCGGTGAAGTCCCGCTTCGGGTCCCAGTTGGCGTTGACGCCGAGGTAGGGATTGGCCGCGATGGCGGGCCCCGTCGCCAGCCAGGTATACCCATCGGCCGGTGCCTTGGCCACCGCTTCGGTGCCGATGTTCGAGTTGGCCCCCGGCCTTGCTTCCACGATGATCGGCTGGTTCCACATGGTGCCAAGCTTGTCGGTAATCACGCGGGCAACCACGTCGACGATGCCACCTGCGGGGTAAGGCACAATCACCCTGACCGGCTTGTTCGGAAAGTTGGCCTGTGCCATGGCGCTGGCAGAGCACAATGCCATGGCTGCCAGCGTTAGCTTGGTCAGCTTTGAAAACCAGTGTGACATGCTTGTCTCCTTTGATTGCCTGCTTGATTGCCTGATTGATTGTTTTTGTACGATGGAATATACCTGATGAACTTCGAACCTTCAGTACACGCAGCGCAATGGCAAGAGCGCGCGCGGCAGTTTTTCGCAGACGAGATACTGCCCCGCAACCGCCTCTGGGTGGAGCATGTGGTGCGCCGCGGCGAGCCGGCACCGTTCCTGCCGGCGCTGCAGGAAAAGGCGCGCACCGCCGGCTTGTGGAATCTGGGTTTGCCGGATCTGGGCGCCGACGAACCGGGCACACGCCTGACCAACCTGGAATACGCGCCGATTGCCGAGACGCTCGGACAGGTGTTCTGGGCCTCCGAGGTATTCAATTGCCAGCCGCCCGACGTGCCCAACATGATCACCTTGCAGCACGCCTGCACGCCGGCGCAGAAGGCGCGCTGGCTCAAGCCCCTGCTCAACGCCGAAACGCGCTCGGCCTTCGCCATGACCGAACCGGCAGTCGCCTCATCGGATGCCACCAACATCGCGTGCACCATCGTGGCCGACGGAGACGACTACGTGATCAACGGTCGCAAGTGGTACTCCACCGGCGCCGCCCATCCGCGCTGCTCCCAGTTGATGGTGATGGGTGTGACCGATGCGGCGGCTGACCGCACCCGGCGCCATTCTCTGGTGATGGTGCCGATGGATGCCCCGGGGGTTCGGCTGGTGCGCGCCCTGCGCTGGATGGGCTGTGATGACCATGTCGCACCGATTGGCGAGATCGACTTTGTCGAGGTGCGGGTACCACGCGAGAACCTGCTCGGAAAACCGGGGGACGGCTTCAAGCTGGCCCAGGTCCGGCTCGGACCAGCCAGGGTGCACCACTGCATGCGTTCGCTCGGTTTGTGCGAGGTGATGGTGCAGCTGATGATGGCGCGGGCGGCGGAGCGGCGCACCTTCGGCCGCGCCGTTCTGGACTACGACACGGTGCAGCGCTGGATCGCCGAAGCACGCGTTGGCATCGAGCAGGCACGCCTGCTGACCCTGCGCTGCGCCTGGCTGCTGGATCGTGATGGCCACCAGGGCGCATGGCGCGATGTGTCACTGGTCAAGATTGCCGTACCCAATTTGCTGCAGACCATCGCCGACCGCGCCATCCAGGTGTTCGGCGCCATGGGCGGCTCGGACGACACACCGATTCATCAGGCATTCGCCTGGGCGCGCCTGCTGCGCATTGGCGACGGACCCGACGAGGTGCATTTGCGCCAGATCTTCAAGATGGAAACGCCGCCCCGGTGGACCGTGGGCGATTCACCATTTGTGCAGCCCCGGCCGGAGTGATGCCTGCCCGCATATGACAGGCGAATATGGGATCATCGTGCCTTCGATTTCATCATTCGCAAGATGCGCACGCCGTTCCTGATGGCGTTTCAGCCACGCCCGGCCTCGGTACGTCCCATGCCCCCCCCGGAGATCAGCATGGGGCGCCGGGCCATGGCTGCCGCAAACCTTGGTCACTGAGCCATGCCGGCCGATACGCTCCTCTGGCTTTCGATCACGCTTGCGACACTGCTTTTGCTTCTCTGCGCGTGGATGTTCCGCGCCCACAGACGCACCCGCATTCGCCTCGAAGCACTGGAGCGCGCCTCCGCCGAGTTTTCCAGCACCGGCCTGATTTCCGGCTCCGTCGTCACCGATCTGGCTCTCGCGGAGGGTGGGCGGAACGACACCGTCACCCACCTGGCGATATCAATCCAGGCCGTGATCCAGAACACGGTCATTCACGGGCAGGCCGTACGCGAACACCAGGAGCGATTGCGCGACCTTACCGAACTGTCTTCCGACTGGTTCTGGGAGCAGGATGAAGACTTGCGGTTCGTCTACATGTCCGAAGAACTGTACGCAACGAACCGGGTTCCGCCACGGTCCACCATCGGCAAGCACCGTTGGGAACTGCCGATTCAGGGGGTCAGCGAGGAAGCCTGGGCGCGCCATCGTCGCCAGCTCGAGCTGCGGGAACCGTTTCGTGACTTCGAATTTCAGATCCTCAACGAAGCCAACGAATTGCGTTTTTCCAGCATCAGCGGCAAGCCCATCTTCGATTCGAATGGCCGGTTCAAGGGGTATCGCGGCACCGGACGTGACATCACGCAACGCAAACAGCTTGAACAGACCATGCGGGATCAGCAGCAGCGCCTGCGCGCATTGCTGGAACTGTCTTCCGACTGGTATTGGGAACAGGATGCAGAACACCGCGTGACCATGCGCGAAGGCGCGATTCTTCAGCGCATTGGCTCCCCCGCCGATTTGCATATCGGCAAACGGCTGTGGGAATCCGACTACGTCAACATGTCCGAGGCCGACTGGGCTGCCCACCGCGCGACCCTCGACCGGCGCGAGGAGTTTCGGGATCTCCTGCTGGCGCGCGTTGGCGCTGACGGCCGCACCCTTTGGGGTCGGCTCAGCGGGCGGCCCCGCTTCGATGCGGCCGGCCACTTCATCGGTTATCACGGCGTCGGCCGCGGTGTGACTGCCCAGGTCGAAGCCGAACAGGATCGCGCGCAGCGCGACGCAGAGATCCGTTTGCTGATCGAGAATGTTCCGGTCTCGATCGGCAATCTGGATCGCAACCTGGTTTTCCGCTACATCAACCACGGCCTCGAAGGGATATTTCGCCGCCACCGCGACCAGATTATCGGCCACCACCTGCGCGAGATGCTGGGTGAGGAGTCGTTCCTGCAGCTCGAGCACCACTTTGTCGATGCCCTGAATGGCAAGACAGCGCGCTACCGGCGTACCCACGGCCAGGCTGGACATGGGGCGCAGACATTCGAAGTGAACGTCGTACCGCAGTTCGATGCTGCAGGCCAGGTGATCGGCTGTTATGGCATCGCGCTCGATGTAACCGCCAGCGAGCAATCGGAAGAGCAGGTACGCAACCTGCAATTCCTGTTCACCTCGACTTTCCAGAACACCACTGACCTGATGGCGGTCTACCGGGTCGAAGGTGACCACCTGATCATCGAGGGCTTCAACCGCGCTCTGGTGCAGTTCTACGAAGCGCGTTACGAAGGTGTCACCATCAGCGACTGGATGGGCCAGCCGATTGACGCATTTCTGCGTGAGGTAAGTGGCTTGTCCGAAAGCGACACCCAGGTTCGGCTGCATCGATTCTGGGAGGCTGTGCGAAGTGGCACTACGGTGCAGTACCAGACCGACCTGCCTACGCCCCAGGGCATGCAGCGCCGCAGCACGCTGCTGATCCCGATCCTGAATGCGGCCGGCAAGGTGTCGCACCTGTTCTACCGGGGTGCCGACATTACCGACCTGCTGCGCAAGGAGCAGGAGCTGCAGGCCGTCAATGCCGGGCTGGAGCGCAAGATCGAGGAACGCACGGTCGCGCTGGTCGCCGCCAACCGAGAACTGGAAGCCTTCGCCTATTCGGTGTCGCACGACCTGCGCACCCCCCTGCGCGGGATCGATGGCTACAGCAAGTTGCTTGGGGATGAATTCGAGGCCCAGCTGGGGCCGAAAGGCGGGGACTACCTGACGCGAATTCGCAAGGGCATCCAGCGCATGGGAAACCTGATCGATGATCTGCTGCAGTTGTCGCGGGTAACCCGTGCCAGCGTCACCTACACGCTGGTTGACGTCTCGACGATGGCAGCCGAGGTCGCCCAGGAGATCGCACAACTTGCCCCGGCACGCCAGGTGCAGTGGCAGATTGCGCCTGATCTCAGGGTGGCTGCGGACCCGGGCCTGATGCGCCTGTTGCTGGAGAACCTGTTGGGCAACGCGTTCAAGTATTCACGCGACAAGCCGGTTGCCCAGATCAGTCTCGAGGCTGGCCAGACTGCGGAAGGGTGCGAACTGGTAATCCGGGATAACGGCATCGGTTTTGACATGGCCTATGCGGCCAAGCTGTTCCAGCCGTTCCAGCGCCTGCACAGCCCGCGGCAGTTCGAGGGCACCGGAATCGGCCTGGCGACCGTGTCGCGCATCATGGCGCGCCACGGCGGCTTCATCGAGGGGCGCAGCGAGCCCGGCAAAGGTGCGGAGTTTCGCCTCGTGTTTCCGGCGCCCGACCTGAAGGTTCACCAGGCATCCACTGCAAGCTAGTTTGCCGCGCGCGCCTCGTTGCTGGCGTTCTTGGCACCCAAGGCCTTGATCAGGCCATCAATGCCGCCCGAAGAGATCGCACCACTGAACTGGCTGCGATAGTTTTCAACCAGCTTGACACCATACACGGCCAGATCGATCACCTTCCAGGTGCCGTCGGCCTGCTCAAGATGGTAGTCGAGCGAGATCGGCTCGCCGCCACCGGCGCTGACCAAGGAACGGACAGTGGCCTCCGTCTCGCCTGGGCGGAAGCGCAACGGCCGGTACTCGATGCGTGTATCCGGCTTGTAGCTGGCAAACGCACCGGCGTAGGTGTTAGTCAACAACCGTTTGAACTCGACCGCCAGCGCTTGCCGCTGTTCCGCGGTCGCGCGAGCCCAATTGGGTCCCATGGCCGATTGCGTCATGCGCGCGATATTGACGTACGGCATGACTTTCTCGTCAACCAGCGCGTTGATGCGACGCCGGTCGCCGGTCTGGATGCCCTGGTCCGCGCTGATCGCCTCGGTTACCTCGCTGACAGCGCGTTTGATGGTGGCATCGGGCGCCTCCTGGGCGAAGGACAGTGCTGCAGACAATGCCAGCGTGCCGGCGACGGTTCGTGCTGCCACGGCGAGGAGTGCTGAGGAGCGAAAGTTCATGACATGCGATTTCCGTAGGATTGGGCGGGCGAAACCGCCAAGGGCGGCCCTGTTTGCCCAAAAAGCTGCGCAAAAACAGGGCCTGGATCGAATAACGCCCGAGCTTACCCCGAGGTGGACACACGAAACTGCGTCAAGGTGTTAACAACTGTTACCCCTCCCCTGGGGAGTTCCGGGTGGCGCCCACCAAGTTGACGTTTACGTAAACGTCAAGTAACCTTGCGCCTCGCTCTGGTGCGTCCTTGCGGCATCGGCACCCTCCGCAACATGTCCAGCGGGGCGAGGCATACAATTGCTCACCGTACCACCCCACATTTCGTCACCACAATCCAACCCATTCGGCACCCTGACGGGTCCGGCCAATGCATGGCGGCGCCGCATCTGCAGCCTCGCCGTGACCGGCACACGAGGCGCACCATGACCGACCTTTCCGTGCAGAAACAACTCGACACACCGCGGCTCAAGAACAAGGTGCGTTTTGTCACCGCCGCCTCGCTGTTCGACGGCCACGATGCCTCGATCAACATCATGCGGCGCATCCTGCAGGCGCAGGGTGCCGAGGTGATTCATCTCGGGCACAACCGCTCGGTCGACGAGGTGGTCACGGCCGCCCTGCAGGAAGACGCACAGGGCATCGCCATGTCGAGCTATCAGGGCGGACATGTCGAGTACTTCAAGTACATGGTCGATCTGCTCAAACAGCGCGGTGGCGCCCACATCAAGATTTTTGCCGGCGGCGGCGGCGTGATCGTGCCAGCCGAGATCCAGGAACTGCACGACTACGGCGTCACGCGCATCTACTCCCCGGAAGACGGCCAGAAAATGGGTCTGGTCGGGATGATCTGGGACATGCTGGAAAAGTGCGACGTCGATCTGTCCTCGTATGCCCCCAAGTCGCTCGATGCGATCAAGGGTCCCGAGCAGAAGCACCGCCGCGCGCTCGCACAGTTCATTACCGCCATCGAGAATGGCAAGGCCGATGCTGCCCAGCACAAGGCGATGCTTGAAGCCGCCGCCAGTATCACGACGCCGACACTGGGCATCACCGGCACCGGTGGCGCAGGCAAGAGTTCGCTCACCGACGAATTGATTCGCCGCTTCCGGCTCGACCAGAACGATCGTCTCTCGATTGCCGTGATTTCGATCGACCCGTCGCGCCGCAAGAGCGGTGGTGCCTTGTTGGGCGACCGGATCCGCATGAACGCGATCAACTCAGCTGCCAACCGCGCGAACATTTTCATGCGCTCGCTCGCCACGCGCGAAGCCGGCAGCGAGATTTCAAAAGCCCTGCCCGACGTGATCGCCGCCTGCAAGGTGGCCGGCTTTGACCTCATCATTGTGGAAACCTCGGGCATCGGCCAGGGCGATGCGGCGATCGTGCCGCTGGTCGACGCGAGCCTCTATGTGATGACGCCCGAGTTCGGCGCCGCCTCGCAGCTCGAGAAGATCGACATGCTCGATTTTGCCGATTTCGTTGCCATCAACAAGTTCGACCGCAAGGGCGCAGCCGACGCACTGCGCGACGTGCGCAAGCAGTACCAGCGCAACCGCGAGGCCTGGAGCGTCGCCACCGAAGACATGCCGGTGTACGGCACCATGGCAAGCCGCTTCAATGACGATGGCGTGACGGCGCTCTACCAGGGGTTGTGCCCGCGCCTGGCCGCACTGGGTCTGAAACTGGAAGCCGGGCGTCTACCCCAGGTCAAGGTGCGCGCGTCGTCCAACCAGACGCCGATCGTGCCGCCGGCACGCGTGCGCTACCTCTCCGAAATTGCCGATACGGTCCGCGGCTATCACGCCCACACCAAAGCCCAGGTGGTGCTGGCCCGCGAGGCGCAGCAGTTGCGCGCCTCCAGGGAAATCGTCTCGAGAAGCGCTCCCACCAACGGTTTCAGCGATGCCTCTCTGGCGGAACTGGAGCGCCTCGCCGCGGAACGCGAAGCGCGCCTCACACCCGAAGCCAGACAACTTCTCGCGCAATGGCCCGACATGCAGAAGGCCTACGCAGGCGACGAATACGTCGTGAAGATCCGCGACAAGGAAATCCGCACCGGCCTCACTTACACCTCGCTCTCGGGCACCAAGGTACGCAAAGTCGCCCTGCCGCGCTTTGAAGACCATGGCGAGCAACTGCGCTGGCTGATGCTGGAAAACGTGCCAGGCTCCTTCCCCTACACCGCCGGCGTGTTTGCCTTCAAGCGTGAGAACGAAGATCCGACCCGCATGTTCGCCGGCGAAGGCGATCCGTTTCGCACCAACCGGCGCTTTCACCATGTGTCGAAAGACATGCCGGCCAAGCGCCTCTCAACGGCGTTCGACTCGGTGACGCTCTACGGCAACGACCCGGACCTGCGGCCCGACATTTACGGCAAGGTCGGCAACTCGGGCGTCTCGATTGCGACGCTCGACGACATGAAGGTGCTGTACGGCGGCTTCGATCTGACCAGCCCGAACACCAGCGTGTCGATGACGATCAACGGCCCGGCGCCGACCATCCTCGCGTTCTTCATGAACACCGCGATCGACCAGAACCTCGACAAGTTCAGGAAGGACAACGGTCGCGACCCGACACCCGACGAAGCCGCGAAGATTCGTGCCTGGGTGCTGGAGAATGTGCGCGGCACGGTGCAGGCCGACATCCTCAAGGAAGACCAGGGCCAGAACACCTGCATCTTCTCGACCGAGTTCTCGCTCAAGGTGATGGGCGACATCCAGGAATACTTCGTCCAGCACAAGGTACGCAATTTCTATTCGGTATCGATCTCGGGTTATCACATTGCCGAGGCCGGCGCAAATCCGATCTCGCAACTTGCGTTGACGCTCTCGAACGGCTTCACGTTTGTCGAAGCCTATCTGGCGCGCGGCATGCATATCGACGATTTCGCCGCCAACCTGTCGTTCTTCTTCTCCTACGGCATGGACCCGGAGTATTCGGTAATCGGCCGCGTGGCCCGGCGCATCTGGGCCACCACGATCAAGAACAAGTACGGCGGCAACGAGCGCAGCCAGAAGCTCAAGTTCCACTCGCAAACCTCGGGCCGTTCGCTGCACGCACAGGAAATCGCCTTCAACGACATCCGCACCACGCTGCAAGCGCTGATCTCCACCTACGACAACACCAACTCGCTGCACACCAACGCCTACGACGAAGCGATCACCACCCCGACCGAGGAATCGGTGCGCCGCGCCATGGCGATCCAGCTCATCATCAACCGCGAGTGGGGCATCGGCAAGAACGAAAACCCGAACCAGGGTTCGTTCATCATCGAGGAGTTGACCGACCTTGTCGAAGAGGCCGTTCTCAAGGAATTCGAAGCCATCAGCGACCGCGGCGGCGTGCTCGGCGCCATGGAAACCGGCTTCCAGCGCGGCCAGATCCAGGAACAATCGATGTACTACGAGCACAAGAAGCACGACGGCTCGTACCCGATCATCGGCGTCAACACCTTCCGCAATCCGCACGATGCGGGTATGCCGCAAACCATCGAGCTGATCCGCTCGACAGAGGAAGAAAAGCAGTCGCAGCTGAAGCGCCTCGCGGACTTCCACGCCCGCCACAAGGATGTCGCGCCATCGATGCTCAAGAAGCTGCAACAGGCGGTGATCGACAACCAGAATGTATTCGCCGTTCTCATGGATGCGGCGCGCGTGTGTTCGCTGGGCCAGATCACCAACGCCTTGTTTGAGGTCGGTGGGCAGTATCGCCGCAGCATGTAACGGGAACCCATCTTGCCTCGTACTTTTTTGCCATCAGGGAGTGCTTCATGAAACGCGCCTTGCTTGCCTTGTCCTTTTTTGTCGTCACCGCCCTCGCGCAGGCGCAAAGCAACGCCCCGGTCAAGCTGATGGTCGGCTTTCCGCCCGGCGGTGGCACGGACGCCATTGCACGCATCCTCGCCGACCATCTCAAGGATGAACTCGGCGTGCAGGTCGTCGTGGAGAACCGTGCCGGCGCCGGTGGCCAGCTCGCCGCACAGGCGCTCAAGGCAGCAGCGCCGGATGGCAAGACCTTGTTCCTTTCGCACGACCACACCATTTCGATCCTGCCGCAGGTCGTAAAGAATCCTGGCTTTGATCCCGCGAAAGACTTTGTCTCGGTGGCGGGCTTTGCGACTTTCGTCAATGCCTTCGCCGTGTCGGGCGGCACCCCAGCCAAATCAGTGAATGAATACGTGAACTGGATCAAGACTGCCGGCAACGGCAAGGGCACGGTCGGTGTACCGGCCCCCGCGTCGACGCCCGAGTTTCTCGTCAAGGTGATCGGCCAGAAGTACGGCCTCGACCTGCAGGCCGCCCCGTACCGCGGCAGCGCGCCGATGATGGGCGACATGCTCGGCAACCAGATTGCCGCCGGTGTCGGCTCAGTGCCCGATTTCATCGAGAACCACAAGGGCGGGCGGATTCGCGTGGTCGCCGTGCTCGGTGGTACGCGTCAGGCGGCCTTGCCCGATGTACCCACGTTTGCCGAGCTGGGCCTCACCGGCTTTGAGGATGTTCCCTATTACGGCGTGTTTGCCCCGGCAGGCACACCGAAGGCGGTGATTGACCGCTTCGGTGAAGCACTCAACAAGGTGCTGGCCAATCGCGATGTACGCGAGCGCCTGACCGCCATGGGCCTCACCGTGGGCTACATGCCGGCGGCGCAACTGGCCAGCCGCGAAGAGGCTTACACCAAAGTGTGGGCGCGCCTCATCAAGTCGAGCGGGTTCGTACCCCAGTAGGAACGGCATCCGGCTGCCACACGCAAACAGGGGCTGATTGGAATTTCATCGAGCACACCGGCAGCAGCTTCAAGGGGGACCTGCACAGCATGGCAAAGCTTCTCACTGCGCAACAACAGGAATCCTGGATTCGCGACGGTTTCGCCTCGCCGGTCCGGGTGATGTCCGCCGCCGACGCGCACAAGTACCGCGTCGCCCTCGAAACCCACGAGGCGAAGACCGGCCAGCCGCTGCAAGGCAACTGGCGTCACAAGACGCACCTGCTCTTCACCTGGGCCGACGAACTGGTGCACCACCCGGTGATCCTTGATGCAGTGGAAGATGCGATCGGCCCGGACATCCTGTGCTGGACCACCAACTTCTTCATCAAGGAAGCCAACAGCCCGGGTTTCGTCTCCTGGCATCAGGATTCCACTTACTGGGGCCTGGACCCGGATGACGTGATCACGGCATGGGTGGCCTTCACGGAAGTCACGCCCGAGAACGGCTACATGCAGGTGATTCCCGGCAGCCACAAGGTGGACCAGTTGCCGCATGTCGACACCTTTCACAAGGACAACCTGCTCTCGCGCGGGCAGGAAATTGCGGTCGAGGTGGACAAGACCAAGGCGGTCGGCCTGGCGCTGCATGCAGGCGAGATGTCGCTGCACCACATCAAGCTGGTGCACGGCTCGGACGCCAACCGTACCAACGACCGCCGCATCGGGCTGGCGATCCGGTACATCCCCACCCACGTGCGCCAGACCAAGGTGCGCGATGCCGCCATGCTGGTGCGCGGCACCGACAAGCATCGGCATTTTGACTACGAACCGCGTCCCAAGGCCGATCTGGATGAGGCGGCGCTGGCCGCGCACGCCGATTCGGTGGCGCGCCAGGTCAAGGCCCTGTACTCGGGTACCGAAAAAACGGCATTTCGCGCCTAAGAGCGCACCTGAAAGCCTGCCAGAATGACGATCATTGATTCCCAGGTCCACGCCTACGAGGCGAATACCCCGCAACGCCCCTGGCACAACGTGCCCAACTGGCCCGATCACGTGACCGGCGATGAGATGGTGGCCGCCATGGACAAGGTCGGCGTGGACGGCGCGATCTTCATCTCGGCGTTCTCGATGTACCGTTTCGACGGCAGCTATGCGGTGCAAGTACAGCGCGCACACCCGGACCGCTTTGCCATCGTCAAGCCGGTTGACCCGGATGATCCGGCGGTGGCCGAGGTGATCGCCGACTGGAAGAAGACGCCGGGCACAGTCGGCATCCGCATCATGATGCCGGGAGATGCCAGACTCGATCCGCAGCACCCGGGCGTGGCGCGCATCCTGCGCGAAGCGGTGCGCCACGATTTCCCGGTCAATGTCCTGTGCTGGGGCAACCTCGCCGCCGGTGTGGCGCTGGTCGATCGCCATCCTGACGTGCGCTTCATCATCGACCACCTGGGCCTGTTGCAGCCGCGCACACCGCCGGCGCCGGAAGAACCGTGGGCCGAGTTGCCATTGGTACTGGACCTGGCACGCCGACCGAATGCCGTCATCAAGGTGAGCGGCGCCTGCACGCTGTCGCGTGAACCCTATCCGTTCAATGACATCTGGGACCCGCTGGCGCGGGTGTTCGATGCGTGGGGGTTCGAGCGCTGCCTGTGGGGTACCGACTGGACCCGCGCCTTTGCGGTGGTCAATTACGAACAGGCGGTGGAACCGTTCCGCCAGACCGCGCGCCTGAGCGAGAGTGAACGCGCAATGCTGATGGGCGGCGCTTGCGCCAGGGTCTATGGCTGGTCGCCGGGCAAGCGATAGGGGCAGCGCGCCATCAGCGCCAGCTTTTCTTCGCGCGCCAGGCGCTTGACCTGATACTCGCGCTGCGCCGCCTCCGAGCGGGTGGCCGCAGGCTCCTGATAGACCAGTTCCACCGGCCGCCGCGCCCGCGTGTACCGTGCACCGAGACGCCCGCCGGCGTCGTTATGCTCCGCCACACGTCGCTGCACATCCGTGGCAATGCCGGTGTACAGCGTGCCGTCGGCACACCGCACCATGTACACGTGCCAGGCGGCAGATGGAAGCCGGGGCAGCGCGGCTGGCAATTCAGGCGGCGCGTGAGCCGGCGCCGAGGGCAGCCTTGACCTTCGGATGCGCCAGCACCTCGCGGTTGACCAGGAACTCGGGCAGGCCGCCGTGCAGGATGTCGACAATGCTCTTCAAGCCGATCGAGGCCATGTTGTGAAAGCACTCGTCGGTCCAGCACAGGGAATGGGGCGTCACGATCACGTTGTCCATCGTCAGCAGGGGGTTGTCCGGCGCCACCGGTTCCTGCTCAAAGACGTCCGTGGCCGCACCGGCGATGCGCCCCTGGCGCAACGCCTCAATCAAGGCAGGTTCATCCACGATCGGCCCGCGCGCCACATTGATGAAGTAGGCGGTGGGTTTCATCAGGGCAAACTCCGCCGCTCCCACCAGGTGGCGGGTCTGGTCATTGAGCAGGGCGCACACCACGACGAAATCGGATTCGCGCATCACCGTGGCCAGATCCACCTGGCGCGCACCCAGGTAGCCCAGCTCCACCGCATTGGCATAGGGGTCGGCTGCCAGCAGCTTGAGATCGAACGGCGCCGTGACGCGCATCAACTCCTTGCCGATGCCGCCGGCGCCAATGATGCCCAGGGTGCGCCCGGTCAGGCCGACGCCCATGTTGTCCATGCGTTCGTTCCAGCGCCCGCTGCGCGTCAGGCGATCCTTGAGCATCAGCTTGCCGGCCAGCGCAAGGATGAAGGTCAGGGCGATCGTGGCCACCGGCCGCGGCATCGCCGCTGGTGTATTGGTCACCAGCACACCGGCCGCCGTCATCGCCGGCACATCCACCGAGTCGTACCCCACACCGTGGCGGGCGATCACCCGGACCCGGCAATCCGGGCGTGACACCACGGCCGCCGGTACTCGCGCCGCATTGACATAGAGGGCATCGTAGGTGGCGCCATGCTCGGCGGTCAGTTCAGCCACCTTCTCGGGCAGGTACTCCCAATCGATGTCCGCCGCGGCATCCAGGCAGGCCAGCGCGGCGCGGCCAAACGAAGGCTCGCCGCGCGAATCGAGAACATCACGGGTAATGCCGACCTTGAAACGAGCGCTCATGGGATGTTTTCCTTGGGTGATGAATGCGGTGTGGGGGAGCTATTGCCTGGCTGGCGCGGGCGTGCCTCGACGCGCTTTACCGATGCGCGCGCATGTGGTCCAGCCCGGCCTTGAGGGCGGCCTGCAGCATCAACTGGTCGATGCCGTAGGCGAGCAGCCGGTAGCCATGGTCGAGGTACTCGTTGGCCCAGGCGTTGTCGGTCGCGAGGAATGCCGCCGTCTTGCCATGCTTTTCGCAGGCGGCAACGATGCGTTTCACACCCGCCAGATAATCCGGGTGCTGAAACTGGCCGGGCAGGCCCATGAAGTTGGTGAGGTCAAAGTGGCCCAGCCACAGCGCATCGACCCCCGGGACGGCCGCAATCGCCTCGGCCGCTTCCAGGCCTTCCACGGTTTCGATCTGCGGAATCACCATGGTGCGTTGATGCAGGGCGTCGATCTTGGCGGCCACATCGCCCCCCTGATAGTCGTCATGCGCGAAGCCGAAGGCGGCGCCACGCCGCCCCAACGGCGGATAGCGCGTGCACGAGACGATGTGCTCCGCTTCCTCCTTGCTGCCGACCATCGGCACCATGATGCCCATGGCACCGATGTCCAGCGCCCGGGCGATGAACTGGTACTCGCCGCGCGGCACCCGCACCATCGGCACCAGATCCAGCCCGCGGCAGAGCGCAAACTGGGTTTTCAGGGTCTCGAACTCGAGGCCGGAGTGTTCCATGTCATACAGCACATACTCGGCCCCGGCGTTCTTGCAGATCTGCGGCAGCCCGGGCGAGAAGAACTCGAACACCATCGCGCCGAAGGCACGCCCGCCAGTGGCCAGGGTCTGCTTTACCGGATTGTGTCGCATGTCTTCCTTGCGTGAAAAAGAGTGGGGGAAACAGCAGCGGAATGCGCAGAAGCTTACTGCACGAACGGCGTTCCCTTCATGTCGCACTGCACCAGCGCGTCATCCTTGCCGCTGCAACTGGCGCGCGCGCTCATGCAGCTTGGTCAAGGCGCTCTCGAGGGCAGCCCGCTCGTGCGGCGCCAGCACCTCCAGCAGGAACGCCTCGCGCGCCAGCGCCATCGGTTCCACCTTGCGAAAGAGGGCGCGCCCGGCGGGACGCAGATGCACCTTGAGGCTGCGCCGGTCGTCCGGATCCGGCGCCCGTTCCAGCAGGCCATCGGCCTCCATGCGCGCGATCGCACGGCTGACCTGCATCTTGTCCAGGTTGGCCCGTGCGCCCAGCGCGGTAGCCGTCATGCCCGGCTCGGCGGCCAGCCAGGCCAGCACACGCCACTCATCGCGCGTCAGGTCAAAGCGGTCGGCATAGATCGCCGCCAGGGCACGGCTGACTTCCTCGGCGACCACGGCCAGCCGGTACGGCAGAAACGACTGCAGGTCCATCCCGACAACCTTTCATCAGATGTTGGTCACAATCGAGCTTATTGCTTTTTTCCGCATCGCACAACCGATTCCCCTTGCTCAGGCCGTCTTTTGATCTTATAGTAACATTTGTTACCAATTAAGAGAGGTCGATCATGCTGAAAACCACCGGCGTCCACCACGTTGCCTACCGTTGCCGCGATGCCAAGGAAACCGTGGCGTGGTATCGCAAATACCTCAACATGGACTTCATGCTGGCCTTTGCGGAAAACCAGGTGCCCTCGACCCACGAGCCCGATCCGTACATGCATATCTTCCTGGACGCAGGCGGCGGCAACGTGCTCGCCTTCTTCGAACTGCCCAATTCGCCCCAGATGGGCAAGGACCCGAACACCCCGGCCTGGGTGCAGCACCTGGCCTTCAAGGTCGGCAGCGTGGATGACCTCATCGCCGCCAAGGCGCGGCTGGAAGCGGACGGCATCGAGGTGATCGGCCCGACCAACCACACCCTGTTCAAGTCGATCTACTTTTTCGATTGCAACGGCCACCGGCTGGAACTGGCCTGCGACACGGGTACACCCGAAATGTTCACCCGGGCGGACGCCGTCAAATGGGAAATGCTGGAGGAGTGGGACAAGACCCGGCGCGCACCACGCCAGGCGGCCTGGCTGCATGCCGCCGAGCTGGGTGCCAGCTAGCCGCGCGACCCCGCCTACTCACCGGCGCCGTGCGCCAGCCCCGTGCGGGCCGGCACCAGCACTGCGCCGCCGGTTTACGCGCCAAGCAGCTGCGCGACGACCTCGGCGGCTTCACGGCATTGCGCCGTTGTCACATCCAGGTGTGTCACCAGCCGCACCTTGGAGGGGCCCAGCGCGCTGATCAACACGCCACGCTCCCGCGCCGCCGCCACCAGGCCGATGGCGTCGACCGCCTTGCTGCCTTCCCGCGCCGGCACCAGCTCGAACACGACGATGTTGGTCTGGGTGTGATCCAGATTGATCCGCACACCGGGACAAGCGGCCAGGCGCGTGGCAATCAGCCGCGCATTGGCATGGTCCTCCGCGAGGCGCTCCAAGTGGTGCGTCAGGGCAAAATCACACGCGGCCGCAAACATGCCCACTTGCCGCATCGCGCCGCCGAGCATGCGGCGATGGCGAATCGCCGCGCTGATCAGGTCACGCGGGCCGGCCAGCATCGAGCCGGCCGGGGCGCCCAGCCCCTTGGAGAAGGCCACCATCAACAGATCGAACGGCGCGGCCAGCGTTGCCGGCGCGAGGCCGGATTGCGCGGCGGCGTTCCACAGACGCGCGCCGTCCAGATAGCGGGCAAGGCCGATCTCCCTGGCGGCATCACAGATGGCCACGACTTCGCTCTGCGGCCAGACAATGCCGCCATGACGGTTGTGGGTGTTCTCGATCTGCACCAGCGTGGTGGCGGGCAGGGGCAGCACCGGCTGGTTGCGCGGCTTGGCGTGGCGGCGCACATCCTGCGCCGTGAACAGGCCGTTGCTGCCGATCTCGGTGAACTGCACGCCGGCATTGGCGGCCGAACCGCCGGCCTCATGCCAGACCGAATGGGCCTCGGTGCCGACCAGCACGTCGTCCCCGGGCCGCGTGAGGACGCGCAGGGCCACCTGGTTGGCCATGGTGCCGGAAGGCAGCCACAGGGCCGCTTCCTTGCCGAGCAGTCCGGCCACGCGTGCTTCGAGCGCATTGAGGGTCGGATCATCGCCATATTGCATGTCACCCACCGGCGCTCGCGCCATCACGGCACGCATGGCGTCAGTCGGGCGGGTCACGGTATCGGAGCGCAGGTCAATCACGAGGGTTCTCCATCAAACAGGGTAAAGCGGCCAGGAATGGCTTCCACCAACGGTTTCAGGCCGACGCCGCAGCGCGGCCACGGGCCACGTTGATCGGCAGCAGCGCGATCAGGCCCAACACAAACAGGATCGCCGTCGAGGCGATCGCGATGCGCTGGTTGCCCCCGGTGGCCCAGGTAATCACACCATACATCAGGGGGCCGATGATCGATGCCAGGCGCGTGGCAAAGGTCCACAGGCCATAGAACTCGCCCAGCTGCTTCTCGGGGGCAAACAGGCCGGCCATGGCACGCCCGGCCGACTGCGAGGAGCCCATGCACGCACCGGCGATGGCGGCCGCCCACCAGAAATGCCCTTTGGTCATGCTGAGCGCAGCAATGATGCAGGTGGCGATCCAGCCCACCAGCGTGAGCCCCAGGGCCAGCTTGTGGCCGATGCGATCCTGAAAGAAGCCGAAGGCGAAAGCGCCGGCTGCGGCCGCCAGGTTGAGGACGAAGATCAGCACCATGGTTTCGGACGACTTGAAGCCGATCACCTGCTCCGCATAAATGGCCGCCAGCGTGATCGCCACGGCCACGCCCCCCTGATAGAACACCGCGCAGAGCAGCAGCCACATGAAGTCGCGGTAGCCCCGCGCCTGGCGCAGCGTCGCCAGCAGTTGCGCCAGGGAGGCCTTCAGGCCGCTTTGCTGCAATGCCAGGGGCTGCGGCACCGCGCGCTCCTTCAACCACGCAAAGGTGGCCAGGGCGGCAGCACCATAGATGGCGGCGGTGACCAGCATGGTGACCGGCACAAAGTGGGCGGCCGGCAAGCCCTGCCCCTGCGCCCACAGCACATAGCCCAGGCACAGGCCGAGGGCCAGCATGCCACCGAAGTAGCCGAAGCTCCAGCCCCAGCCGGATACCGTGCCCAGGCCTTCGCGCCGGGCCAGCTCCGGCAGAAAGGCGGCGCACAGCGATTCGCCATAGCTGTAGAACGCGTTGGAGAAGATGATCAATACCATGGCCAGTGCCACCTGGCCGGGGCCGACCAGCGCCAGCGCCGCGGTGGACAGCACGCAGCCGATCGTGGTCAGTGCCAGGAAGCGCTTCTTTGCTGCGCGCAAGTCGGCCAGTGCGCCAATCGAGGGCATCGTCAGCATGACGATGGCGTAGGAAATCGACAGCGCCAGGGTCCAGGCAAACGGCCCCCACTCCGCCTTGCCCGCCACGACGCCGGCAAAATAGGCCGAGAACACCGCCGTCAGCACCACGGTGGTGTAGCCCGAGTTGGCAAAGTCGTACATCGCCCAGCCAAACACTTCGCGCTTGGCCACGCCCGGATTCAGTACTTGTGTGCTCCAGATGGCCATCGCCACGTCCCGCCCTGTGTTGCGCCGGGATGGATGCAAATCCGGTCCCCCGCGAAGCGGAGTGTACCCGCCCGCCGGCTGGCACCCCGCCATGCCATCCGCATAGCGTGTGCCCACTCTGGGGGCCGCGCTACAATCGCCCCGGTCAAGGGTTTTACGGGAATCTTTCGTCGTCATGTCGAGGCCACGCCGGGGTGCATGCCCGCCCCACGGTGCGCACACCGCACCCACTGCGCCGACGCCCCATCGATCGGGCCAGGTTCCCTGCCTTGCGTGGAGGCCCAGATGAAGCCGGGCAGCCTGCGCCAAACCCTGCTGATCCTGCTCGCCGCCATCGGTCTGGTGGCGGTGCTGGCGTTCCTGTACCAGAAGACCCAGGCCACCGACATTCGCGAGCAGAACGACGGCCTCAACCGCCTGCGTGAACTGCGTGACATCGATACGCGCTGGGATACCGATGTGCTGCGAGCCGGGGCCGAGCGCGAACTGGGCGCAGTGCCGCTGGTGGACAGCCGCAGCGCCCTGGAAAGCACACTGCGCCGCCTGGCCGACACTGCGCGCAGTGCCTCCAGCACTGCGCTGTCGGCAGACTTGTTCGAAGTCTCCCTGGCAGTACGCAAGAAGGCCCAGCTGATCGAGGCTTTCCGCGCCGAGAACGGCCAGTCGCGCACCGCACTGGACGAGCTGGCGCGCGCACGGCCGCTGCTCGCCACGGCCAATGCCGAACAGAAAGTGCCGCTGGCTGCCGTCGATGCGATGGCGGCGCGGCTGGAAGCGGCCGGCATCGCGGCCTACGGCCAGCCGAGCACCGCCAATGTCAAGGAGCTCGAAGCGGCAGTCGGTGAGTTGCAGACGCTGCAGGCCGGCCTCCCCGAGGCCCTCAAGGCGCCCGCCATGCAGGTGCTGCAAGCCGGCCTCACCCTGGCCAAGAGCCGCAGCGACGAGCTGCGCCTGCGCGGCCTGATTGCCGAACTGGGCACCGGCCCGCGCATCAACAACATCACCCTGTCGCTGAACCGCGAACTGGAAGCCTCGCTGCAGGAAAAGGAAGTCTATCGCGCCTACCTGATCGGCTACGCCGGCGCGCTGCTGATCCTGCTCGGCTGGCTGATGGCCAAGCTGCGCGCCGCCAACGTGAGCCTGGAACGTCGCGTCGAGGAACGCACCCGCGAACTGTCCGATGCGCTGCTGCACCTGAAGGAATCCGAAGCGCAGCTGATCCAGTCGGAGAAGATGTCCTCCCTGGGCCAGATGGTGGCCGGCGTCGCGCACGAGATCAACACGCCGCTGGCCTATGTCAAGAACAGCCTGGGCACGGTGGCCGAGAAGCTGCCGGAACTCGATACCGCCTTGAGCGGCTCGGAACGCCTGCTGGCCCTGCTGCAGGCCGGTGCCGATGCCAATCCCGAAGAACTGTCGCGCCAGTTCGGCGTGGTCTCGCAACAGCTGGCGTCGCTCAAGCAGCGCGCGGTGGTCAAGGAACTGGTGAGCCTGGTCGGCGATGGGGTCTACGGCACCACCCAGATGGCCGAGATCGTCGGCAACCTGAAGGATTTCTCGCGCCTTGATCGCAGCAAGGTCACGCAGTTCAACCTCAACGAGGGCCTCACCAGCACCCTCCTGCTGGCCAAGCACCTGCTCAAGTCGGTCAAGGTGGAAAAGCAGTTTGGCCAGATCCCGGCCATCCTGTGCTCGCCCTCGCAGATCAACCAGGTGTTCCTGAACCTGATCACCAATGCCGCACAGGCGATGGAAAGCGGCGCCGACGCTGCCGCTGGCATCGGCACCATCACCCTGACCACCCGCAGCGACGGTACGCACGTGATCGCCGAAGTGGCCGACACCGGCAAGGGCATTCCGGCCGATGTGATGCCGAAGATTTTCGACCCCTTCTTCAGCACCAAGGAGATCGGCAAGGGCACGGGGCTCGGCCTGTCGATCTCCTACAAGATCGTGCAGCAGCACGGCGGCCGCATCGATGTGGCCTCGGAGCCCGGCAAGGGCACGCGCTTTACCGTCACCCTGCCCCTGACCCCGCCGGCCGATGCCGGCCTGGACGCCTGACCGATGGTATTGCCTGACAAGATCGGCAAGTACGAAATCGAAGGCGTCCTCGGCCAGGGCGGCATGGGGGTCGTCTACAAGGGCTATGACCGCGCCATCGCCCGGCACGTCGCGATCAAGGCGATCGCCAAGGCGGCACTGGCGCGCGAGGAGCTCGAGCAGGTCATCGCGCGCTTTCGCCATGAGGCGCAGGCGGTCGGCCGCCTGGTGCATCCGCGCATCGTGCAGATCTACGACTACGGTGAAGACGACAGCCTCGCCTACATCGTGATGGAGCTGGTCAACGGCGTCACGCTCTCGCACCACCTGTCGAATGGCACGACCTACGACCTGCGCGCCAGCGCCGAGATCGTGCGCCAGCTGCTCGACGGCATGGGCCACGCCCATGCCGAGGGCGTGATCCACCGCGATCTGAAACCATCGAACATCCTGGTCAACAGCGACGGCCGCATCAAGATCAGCGACTTCGGCATCGCCCGCACCGAAGCCTCCGGCCTCACCCAGGCCGGGGAAGTGATCGGCACGCTGCACTACATGTCGCCCGAGCAGTTTGCCGGCCTGGAGGTCGATGCGCTCACCGACCTGTATTCGATTGCCGTGATCGCCTACGAACTCTTGGCCGGCAAGAAGCCGTTCAGCGGCAGCGCGGCCACGGTGATGCGCCAGGTGTTGAGCCACGTCCCGGAAGCACCGTCCCAGCCCAACCCGAAGCTCTCGCCGCTGGTCGACCGCGTGCTGCTCAAGGCGCTGGCCAAGAGCCGCGAGGACCGCTTCCAGACCGCGCGCGAGTTTGCCGATGCCTTCCGCGAGGCGATCGATGCTTCCCTGGCCCTGGCCGGGGAAGGTCCGGCCGCCGGGGTCACCGCGCCCACCAGCGCCGCCCTCTTGAGCGCTGCCCGCCTGCTCGCGCCGGCACCGCGCGCCGGCGGCAGCAGTCCGCTGGTGGACGCCGCCGACATGACGGTCGAGACGGCGATCAAGCTCGACCGCAGTGTCAAGAAGGGCCGCATCCTGTTCATCGACGACGAGGAGCGCATTCTCTCGGCCTTGAAATCCCAGTTCCGCGAGCGCTATCACGTCTTCACCACCACCGATGGCCACAAGGCGCTCGACTTCCTGCGCAAGTATCCGATGCATGTCATCGTCAGCGACCAGCGCATGCCGGCGATGGTGGGCGTCGAATTGCTGCGCCAGGCCAAGGAGATGCAGCCGAACAGCGTGCGCATCCTGCTCACCGGCTACTCGGACCTCGCCGCCATCGTCGGATCGATCAACGATGGCGAGGTCTACCGATTCATCAGCAAGCCGTGGGACAACGCCGAACTGCAGACCATCATCGCCGAAGCCATGACCATCGGCCTGGAGCTGGCCGACACCCGCGTCGGTACCTTGCAGGTGCCCGAACCGCTCGACGCCGGCATTCTGGTGGTCGACCAGGATGAGGAGCTGTTCCGCGCCCTGCGCGAACTGATGGGGAACGTGTGCCCGGTCGTCCACGCCGCCGACCTCGACAGCGCCATGCAAGCGATGCAGACGCAGGAGATCGCCGTGGTGGTCGCCGACGTCGGCTTCGGGCAGTACGAAACCATCGCCATGCTGAAGTTGCTCAAGCAGGAGAACCCGCAGATCCTCAGCCTCGTGGTGACCCAGGCATCGGATTCGGAAATGGTGATCGACCTGATCAACCAGGCACAGATCTTCCGCTTCCTCAACAAGCCGGTGAACCTGCGGCTGCTGCGCGGGCATCTCACGGCGGCGTTGCAACGCTATCTCACGTACCGTGCCGCCCCGCAGCTGGTCAGCACGCAGAAGGTGGAGGTCAAGCCGGAGGTGCGGGCTTCATCGGTCGGCGTGCGCGTGCTCGAAGGCTTGCGCAGCCTGCGCGGCCGCTGGTTCGGCAAATCCTGAGCGGCGCTTCCCTAGGTTGTCAGGTCGGTCTTCTGGCCTTCGCTCCAGCGCCACCAGGCAATGCTCCAGGTCACCACGGCCTGCACCAGAAAGATCACCAGCGCGCCCAGTGCCGAGGCCTGCCCCAGCGGAAACACCAGGAACGAGATGGTCTTCATGCCGGCCACGCCCATCAGGCCCGGCAGCACGCCATCGAACAGCACCAGATACATGACGGTGGCCGTGGCGGGCCGCCGCGGAAAGCGCGCCAGCGCAAAGATGCAGTACAACCCCGCATCCCGCGTCAGCATCGCCGCCAGCGCCAGCGGCATCGCCTTGCCTTCCGTGGCGATGTCCTGCATCACGCCGATCCAGCCGGTGCCCCAGGGTACCACCAGCAACAGCAGCGCGGCCAGCCAGGTTGCACACAGGCTCACGCTCCACAGCGGCAGGCTTTGCAGCACGCGCCGCGTGCCGCCTTCGAGCTCGCCCGCCAGGGTGCGCAGCACCCGCTTGACGGTAATCGCCTGGGTTTTCTCCGACAAGAGCAGGGCATACGCGCCCAGGCCGGCCGCCAGCAGAAACACCAGCAACACCACGGCAACGCGGCTGGCATGGGCACTCGCCTTGGCATCGAGCAAGCCGCCGCCCCAGACACCCAGGAACAGGCAGAAGGCCAGCCAGGCCCACGGCAGCTGGCGCACCCGCAGATCGGCGGCAAACGTGCGCGCCGCGCCCAGCCAGGCCCAGCCGGCGAACAGCATCGACGAGACGAGGAAGAACCAGTAGCGCGGAATCGCCAGCCCCCACCACGGGGTATGGTGCAGTTCCTCGCCCAGCCACTGGGCCGGGATCGCGAAGGTCCAGATCACGAACAGGATGAACACCGCGCCGGAATTCTTGGCCATGCCGGCACGCGCCGCCAGCGTGCCCAGAATGACGGCCGTGGCGTGCAGCGCCACGGTGGTGAATACCGCTGTGGCGGCAATCAGCACGGCATTGAGCCCATACCGCTGCGGGCCGAACAGCACAAATGCGGCCAGAAACCACGCGCCCGCATACCAGCCCACCACCGGTGCGCCGAACACCTTGCCGAAGGCCAGCTGGCTGGGCGTCAACGCCGACATGCGCTGAAAGTCCCAGGTGCGCTCACGCACCTCTTCCGGCGTGGCACCCATCGCCAGAAACCCGCCGTAGGCCAGGGCGCATGCGGCAAAACCGATCAGGCCGGCGGTCGACAGGGCATCGGTGGAACCGGCGGCCCCCACCAGCACCAGAATCAGGCCGGCGATCAGGGGCGCTGCAATCAGCCGGTGCGGCGTCAGCTCCAGCCAGCAATAGCGCCGAAATTCCGGATTGAGCACCATCAGTGCGGTCCTCCCGGTGCCGCAGCGCGCATCGAACGCAGATACGATTCGTGCAGGTTCTCGCGCACCGCAACAAACTCCACCACCTCAAGACCCGCTCCCACCAACGCTTTCAGGAGCATGGCCTGATCCTTCGCGGCGCCCTGGAAGCGGCCCTGGCGCGCCCACAGCGCCGCTTCCGGCACCGCATGCACACCGGCCAGACCATGCTGCTGCATCAGGGCTTCCACCGCCGCCGCGTCGTCCGGTGCGGTGGCCAGCGTGATGCGCAGCACCACCTGCGCCACGGCGCCAGCTTCGACATTGCCGTCGATGCGGCGAAACTCCACGGCACGGCCGTCCTTGATCGCCAGCATGTGGGTGGAGTATTCATCCAGCTCGGCCAGGATGTGTGACGACACGATCAGCGTCATGCCCTCGGCACGCAGTTGCCGGAACAGCACCGAGAGCCCGATGCGCGCCTCCGGGTCGAGCCCGGCGGCCGGCTCGTCGAGCAGCAGCACCTGCGGGGCATGGACCATCGCCTGGCCGATCGCCACCCGCTGGCGCCAGCCGCGCGAGAGCGTATCGGTGCGCGCATCGAGCCGGGACGTGAGCCCGAGCCGCTCTGCCGTCAGCGCCACCGCGGCCTCCTGCTCGCCCTGCTCCAGTGCACGCATGCCAGCTGCGTGCATCAGGCTTTGCCGCACCGTCAGCGCACCGTACAGGCCGTAGAAATCCGACAGGTAACCCAGCTTGCGATAGGCTTCGCGCGGCTCGGCGATCACGTCGATGCCGTCCAGCGTGATCGCACCGGCGAGCGGGTCGTCGAGCCCGGCGATCGAGCGCATCAGCGTGGTCTTGCCGGCGCCATTGGGGCCGACCAGCGCCAGCACCGCACCGCGCTCGAGGGTGAAACTCACCTCGGTGAGCGCGCGCTTGCCCGGGTACTCGAAGGTGACACCCGAAACCTCCAGGACGGGGGCCTCAGGCTGCATGGCGGATCAGCATGAAAGAGGGCCGGAACAGGCCGGCACGCAGGTGGCCTGCATTCATTCGGCCTTGATGCCGGCGGCGCGAATCACCTCGCCCCACTTGGTGTGCTCGGCCCTGATGTACGCGGTGAACGCCTCCGGCGAGGCGCTGGTCTCGATGGTCGCGCCGATGGCGGCAAAGCGCTCCTGCACTTCCTTGGTCTGCATGCCCTTGGCGAGCGCCTCGTGCATGCGCTTGACCATGTCTGCCGGCAGGCCGGCCGGGCCGCCGATGCCGAACCACGGCGCCACCACCACATTCGGATAGCCGGATTCAGCCGCCGTCGGCACATCCGGCAACTGCGGCGCACGCTTTGCCGTCAACACGGCAATCGGTTTGATCTTGCCCGCCTTCACCTGCGGCAGCGCCACCACCAGCGAGCTCTGGAAATCGAGCTGCGTCGAGCCGCCGATCAGGTCCTGGATCTGCTGGGTCGCCCCCTTGAAGGGCACGTGCAAGAGCTTGAAGCCGGCCGCCTTCTGCAGCATCTCCGCCCCCAGGTGCGGCACGGTCGCCACGCCCGGCGTGCCAAAGGCCACCTTGCCCGGATTGGCCTGCGCATACGCCACCAGCTCCTTCAGGTTATTGGCTGGCAGCGCATTGTTGGCCACCACGATCGGCGTCATCGAGACCAGGTTGCTGATCGGCGCAAAGTCCTTGAACGGATCGAACGGCGCATTGCCCAGGTGCGGCGCAATCGACAGTGTGATCGCCGTGAGGCCAATGGTGTAGCCGTCGGGCGCGGACTTGGCCAGCACCTCCAGGCCCACCGTGCCATTGCCGCCGGGGCGATTCTCCACCACCACCGCCTGCCCGAGTGCGGCGCGCAGGATGTTGGCCGCCTCACGGCCCACCAGGTCCGTCGGCCCGCCGGCCGGAAACGGCACGATCAGCCGGATCGGCTTGTTCGGCCACGGCTGGGCAAACGCGGGTGAAAGGGGTGCCGCCAGCAGGGCGCCTGCCAGCACGGCCTTGAGGGCGACGCGCCGTTGCTTCACATTCATGCCTGTTCTCCTCCCGGATCCGGATCAGGCGAGTATAGCGCCGCGATCCGCATTTCCCCTCTGAATTGCCGGCTCAATTCCCCCCTGAGTTCCCTTCTGCGCCGGTGTGCCGGGCGGGCAGCCTGCCACAAACCGCCAGAAAGCACATCCCCACTATTGAGGATGTGCTTTTCCGCCACCCTCGCCACAATCCGGCTGTGGTCTGCGAGGCAGCTCCCGTCTCCTCCAAACTCCCGCAGATCCGCGACCCGGCAGGGCAACCTGCCGGGTCTTTTTTTGCCTGAGGTCGGACTCCTCCATCCAGAGACGGTCCCGGAAAGGCCCGGACGGCCCGGAAATCCGGCGCGAGCGGCGATAATCAATGACCTCACCTGCCGCGAGCCGGTGTCATCAACCATTCGAAACCGCTCTTCACGGAACACCATCATGCTGAAAATCTGGGGCCGCACCAATTCGATCAACGTGCAGAAGGTGATGTGGACGGTCGCCGAGCTGGGTCTTGCGCATGAACGCGTCGATGCCGGCCTGGCGCATGGCGTGGTCAACGAAAGCTGGTACCGCGCGATGAACCCGAATGGCCGCGTCCCCACCATTGATGACGACGGTTTCATCCTCTGGGAATCCAATACCGTCACCCGCTATCTGGCAGCCAGGTATCCGGCAACGCACGCCGGGGCGGCGCTGATGCCGGCAGACCTGCAGGTACGCGCCGATGCCGAACGCTGGATGGATTGGGCCACCACCACCATGGCCCCGGTGATGACGCCACTGTTCTGGGGTCTGATCCGCACGCCGGCGGAAAAACGCGATGCCGCCGCCATCGAGTCGTTGCGCCTGGAAATGGAAGGGGTGATGCGCATCCTCGATGCCCGGCTCGCCACCCGCGCTTACGTGGCAGGCGACACGCTGACCGTTGGCGACATTCCGGTCGGCTGCTTTACCTATCGCTGGTATGCCCTGCCGATCGCGCACGGCGAGCACCCGCATCTGGCGCGCTGGTACCAGCGGTTGACGGAACGGCCGGCATTTCGCCAGCACGTGATGCTGCCGCTCACCTGACCCTCGAAAGCGGCCCCGGCAGCGCCACCCCCTCGCGTCCGGCTCGCTTTCAGAGTTCGAGAGTAGGCGGCTCGAACCAGTTGGTCAGCGCAATGCCGCCATCGATGACGATGGCCGCGCCTGTCACATAGCCGGAAATCCGGTCTGACAGCACGGCCAGCGCCAGCGGCGCCAGATCATCGCTCTTGCCCAGCCGCCCCAGCGGAATGTGCTGCGCCAGCTTCGGGTCCGCGACAAAGCCGCCGGCGGCAATCGCGCCCGGCACCAGCGCGTTGACGCGAATCTGGTAACGGCCCAGGGTCTTGGCCAGTTCCTTGACCAGCATCGCCAGCGCCGCCTTGGAGGTGCTGTAGTGCGGCAGGTTGCGCGGCGTTTCCGCGTGCAGCGAGGTGAGGTAAAGGAGGCTGCCCGGCTGTTTGGCCGCAATCAGATCCTTTGATACCTCCCGCCCCAGATAAAAGCCGGCATCGACATTGACGGCGCGCATGCGCACCCAGGTCTCGTCGCTCACGGCCAGGGCGTGGTCCACCTCGCGCCGCGGCGGCGCGGCGCTGTGCACGAAGCGGCGCACCACGCCGAGGGAAGCGCGCGCATCGCGCATCAGGCGTTCGCACTCGCTGCGCTCGGCCAGATCGCCGACCCAGCCGATCGCCAGCTTCGGGTCGGCCCCCGCCGCCACGGCCGCCTGCATGGCCGATGCCACCGTTTCCGGCTTGACGTCGGCGAACACGGTGCGTACCCCTTCGCCCACCAGGGCCAGTGCAATCGCGCGGCCAATGCCGTTGCCGGCACCCGTCACCAGGGCCGTATCGGTGGCAGGATCAAAAGCTTGGGAAAAAATCGACATGATGGGTAAGTCCCTTTACACCTGAGCAAGTT
>CAYUEG010000020.1:0-40453 GCA_964443245.1 uncultured Burkholderiales bacterium
TGGCGGCCGGCTTGTCGTACTTGGAGATCAGGGCGCGGCCGATGCCCGCATCGTTGCTGTAGTAGCGGGTGGCACTGCGACGATACTTCGGCGAGAGAAACTGCTCGCCATGGTTGATGACGCCGTGCACCAGCACGCGGCTATGCTCATCGCTGCCCGGCATGCCGTATTCCTTGACCCGCAGCACGGTGTAGAAATTGCGCCCGGTAAACACCGCGTCCTTGTTGTAGTTGACGATCTGGGTCACCGTGATGCCGATGCCGCCCGCCACCAGGATCCCCGCGAAGACCATGCCGGTGCGCAGACTCGGGAACTCGGCGGTGGTGCTGGACCTCAGCCGCAGGTAGAGCAAGACGGCGGCAAGCGTCAGCCCGAGTTCGAACTCGTAGTAGGCGGGCAGCAGGAGCGGTGCGAGGATGCCGGTAAGAATGGCTCCCAGAGCGCCTCCCAGCGCGATCATCAGGTAGAAGCGGGTGAGAAACTTGGGCGCCGGCTTCAGATGTGTGAGCTCACCGTGGCAGAACATGCACACCACGAACAGGCCGGAGAAGAACAGGACAATCTGAAATTTGAGCTCGAACTTCAATTGTGGGGCGATCAGTGTGGCGCCCATGGCAGCCAGCCAGACACCGGTGGCGACCATGAAGGCCTTGCGCTTGTACCAGCCCTGCCCGTCAAAACACAGGATGAAGGTGAGCAGGTAAAGCGCCAGCGGGACTACCCATAGCAACGGGATTGCCGAAATGTTCTGCGTCACGTGGTTCGAGATGCCGAGCAGGAGGATCGAGCCGGTTGCCGACAGGGCGCACCACATCACCTGGGTGGCAGTGGTCGGCGCGGGGGCGTCCGACTGATCGTCAGCTTGTGCGGCGACAGGGCCGGCCGCGATCGCTGCACGGGCGCTGCGGAAGGCACAGGCCGTGGCCAGCACGACAAACAGGCCATACAGTCCAGACCAGATCCAGGCCTGCTGCTTGACGCCAAGCGTCGGTTCAATCAGGAACGGGTAGGACAGCAATGCCAGCATCGAGGCAAGGTTGGACAGCGCAAACAGGCGATACGGGCTGGCACCCGGATAGGCGCGCGCATACCAGGTTTGCACCATCGGACTGGTGGTGGACAGCATTACATAGGGCAGCCCGATGACCCCGGCCAGAAGAGCGAGGATGCCGAAGATGGGGTTGGCGTCCCCGGCAGGCTTCCAGAAATCGCCAGCGATGACAGGCAGGACCAGGCAGCTACCGACGAGCAGGGCGGTGTGCAGCCAGGCCTGCTTCTTTGGTTCCAGCTTGCGGGCAATCAGGTCCGGGTAGGCGTAGCCAGCCAGAAGGGCGGATTGAAAGAACACCAGGCAGGTGGTCCAGACGCCGGCGGCCCCGCCAAACCACGGCAGGATTTGCTTGGCAATCATCGGCTGCACCAGGAACAACAGGAAGGCCGAAAGGAAGATGGTGGCAGCGAAAAGAGGCATGGCGAGAAGCGGCAGGGGCGATGGACGCGGGGATTATAGGCAGGGCAATTGGAGGGCGATACGCCCGAGCGCAGCCGGGCGTATCGGAACCATCGGGTTCTTGATCAGCTGTTGACGTTGACGACAACGCGGCCGCGAATTTTTCCGGCCATCAAGTCTGCGGCGGTGACGAGCACCTCGTTCAGGCTGATCTCGCGGGTGATGGCATCGAGTTTGGCAGCAACAATATTGCAACCCAGTTTGCCCCATGCCTTGATACGCCGTTCTCTTGGTGCCATGACCGAATCAATTCCCGCCAGCGTCACACCGCGCAGGATGAAGGGGGCAACCGAGCCCGGCAGATCCATGCCCTGGGCCAGGCCGCATGCGGTGACGACGCCGCCGTAACGCGTCTGGGCGCAGGCGTTGGCGAGCGTGTGCGAGCCGACCGAATCGACGACGCCGGCCCAGCGTTCCTTTTGCATGGGCTTGCCCGGTGCAGAAAGTTCGTTGCGATCGATCACCTCGGCGGCACCCAGCGATTTGAGATAGTCGGCCTCGTTCATGCGGCCGGTGGAGGCAACGACCTTGTAGCCCCATTCAGAGAGGATCGCGATTGCCACGCCGCCGACGCCGCCGGATGCACCGGTCACGAGGATCTCGCCTTGTTCCTTCCTGACGCCAAGCTCCTCCATGCGCATTACGCACAGCATGGCGGTGTAACCGGCCGTGCCGAGCGCCATCGCCTGCCTGGTGTTGAACTTGGACGGCAGCGGAATCAGCCAGTCGCCTTTAAGGCGCGCCTTTTGCGCAAGCCCGCCCCAGTGGGTTTCGCCCACGCCATAGCCGTTGAGCAGCACTTTGTCACCCGCCTTGAAATCGGCATGGCTGGAGGCTTCTACCGTACCGGCAAGGTCGATGCCCGGCACCATCGGCCACTTGCGCACCACCGGGCTCTTGTTGGTGATGGCGAGGCCATCCTTGTAGTTCAGCGTCGAGTAATCCACCTTGACGGTGACATCCCCTTCGGGAAGTTGCGCCTCGTCAATCTCGGTGACAGCGGCGTTGAAGGTATCGCCCTTGGTGAGAAGAATGCCTTTCATGGGTGCCTTTTGAGTGAGGGTGTTTGGTGGAAACCGTTGGTGGGAGCCATTGCTGGCGTGATGCGCATTCTACGCGCCGCCGCGCTTTGCGCCTCCGCCGGGCGACACGCCATGCTTGTGCGCCTCAGGATCCGATGGCTGGCAATGGTCGCACAGATAAAGGCCGCGACTGCCGGCTTCCATGCGCCGGATCAGGTGGCCGCACCGGTGGCAGGGATCGCCAGCACGGTCGAATACCCAGTGGCGATAGCGGCTGTACGGCCATTCCTGTGACTTGAGGCGCTTGGCCAACGCCGGATCGTTGGTGATGCCACGCGTCCGATACGAGCGGCGGATCAGCTTCAGCGCGGAGCGTGCCAGGGCACGTCTTTTGTCCGGTCCGAGGTCTGCCACGCGCATCTCCGGGTGCAAGTGTGCGTCAAACAGAATGTCGCTGCGCAAGTAGTTGCCGATGCCGGCCAGAAAACCCTGATCAAGCAGGAGCGCCGCCAGGCTGCGGCGTGCGAAGCGCGGCTGGCTGATTTGCGCGAGCACGTCGTCTAGCGTGACGGCCGGGTCGAGGAGTTCGATCCCCAGTTTTGCCAGGTACGGATGCCGCTGCAGCTCGCTCGTTTTCAGTACGTCGATGTCGGACGCGCTATAGAGCACGGCCGTGTGGGAAGCCGTCGCGA
This sequence comes from uncultured Burkholderiales bacterium, assembly GCA_964443245.1. Classification (GTDB taxonomy): domain Bacteria; phylum Pseudomonadota; class Gammaproteobacteria; order Burkholderiales; family JAEUOS01; genus CANJDH01. Next base: position 3,225 of record CAYUEG010000020.1, read on the forward strand.
TGGTGAGCCGGGTCTGCAAATGGGTAGAAGGCGCGGGTCCCTTGAACACGGCCCATTCGCCATACAACTGGTTGTGCGAGTAGATCGTGATACCGCCTGCGAAGTGGGTCAGCATCGCTTTGCCGCGTGCCTCGATGGCTTCGATCCTGCGTCCTGTCAGGCGGCGCCCGGCAATTTGCAGCTCGGGGAATTTTTCCGCTGAAAAGCGTACCAGGGTTGCCTGTTGACCCGCGAGGACCTGCGCCAGCCGGTCTGCCGCACGGCGGATTTCGGGGCCCTCGGGCATCAGTGCCCTGCGTGGCCGGCGAGTACCAGACCGGCGATGCCCAGTGAAAGCACGGCACCTGCCGTCAGCAGGCTGCGCAGGCGCATGTACCAGGGTGGAAGCGCATGGCGTCGTGCGAAGCGCCAGTCCATCAGCCAGCAGACCAGAAAAAGGAGCGCCAGCAGATAGCAGCCGGCATATTGCGGCAGTTGCAGGGCGACCCAGGCGATCAGGGCCGGACAGACACTCCACCCCATCGCGGACCACTGCTCGCTGGCTGGCAGGTTCGCTTCGCGAACGATGAGCCCCCACTGCAATGCACCGACAAATGACGCAATCAGGGCGCCGTATTGCACCAGCCAGCCCAGAAAGTAGGAGAGGTTAGGCTCCGGAAAGAGGACGATCCCGATCGCAAGGAATGCGAAGGGCACAAGCCCGCCAACACCGAGAATCAGCGCGGGGGCAGGAATGGTGGATTCTGAACGTGGCATGCAATTTCCCGGTTTTCCCTCTCGCCTGGCGAATTGTAATCGGTGAACTTTCGGGCGTTTACAATTCGTCGTTTCACAAGGGGGCAACATGGCTCTTCGCCAGAATCGCAAAGTCATCATCACCTGCGCCGTGACGGGTGCCATCCATACGCCGACCATGTCGCCGCATCTGCCGATCACGCCCAAGGAGATTGCCGATGCGGCGGTCGGTGCGGCCGAGGCAGGGGCGGCGATCGTACACCTGCACGCGCGAGATCCGGTCGATGGCCGACCGACGCAGGATCCCAAGTACTTCCGGGAATTTGCCCCCGATATCGCCAGCCGCTCCGACGTGGTGATCAACTTCACCACCGGCGGCGCTCCGACCATGACGATCGAGGAGCGGCTGCAGCCTGCCCTGCAATTGAAGCCCGAGGTTGCCTCGCTCAACATGGGCTCGATGAATTTCGGCATGTATCCGATGCTGTCGCGCTACAAAAACTGGAAGCACGATTGGGAAGTTCCGTATCTGGCCGGTTCGGACGAGCGCATCTTCAAGAACACGTTCAAGGACATTCAGTACATCCTCGAGTCGTGTGCGGAGAACCATACGCGCTTCGAGATCGAGTGCTATGACATCGGCCACCTCTACACTGCAGCCCATTTTCTGGAACGCCAGATCGTCAAGCCTCCCCTCTTTATCCAGTCGGTGTTCGGGTTGCTGGGCGGTATCGGACCGCACCCGGAGGATGTGATGCAGATGAAACGCACGGCGGATCGCCTCTTTGGCAATGACTATGTCTGGTCGGTACTCGGCGCCGGACGCAACCAGATGCCGCTGATCACCATGTCGGCCATCATGGGTGGCAATTGCCGCGTCGGCATCGAAGACTCGTTGTGGGACGGACCGGGCACCCTGGCAAAGACCAATGCCGATCAGGTCAGGCGCATTCGTACCATTCTGGAGGCCTTGTCACTCGAGGTGGCGACGCCGGACGAAGCGCGTGACATCCTGAAGCTCAAGGGCAAGAACAACGTCGGATTCTGATGCCTTGCAGGCGCGGGTCGGCGGCCGGTTTGCTCAGCGCCGCCGCCGTGACGGACCTGTTGCAAACAGGGTGACGGTCCCCATCATCATCAAGGCAAATCCGGCGAGCACATTGATGATGTCGGCACGTCGCATGTTTGCGCGGACCACCAGCGTGGCCCGCTGCAATGCGATTGCAGGGGGAGCGGCCTCGGACAAGAGGATGCTGTACAGCCCTGGCGCTTCCAGTTTTGACCGCAGCAAGGTGAGGGTTGCCAGGCGCGGCTCGCTGTTCTGCCCCGAGGCTGCCAACGTCATGTTGGACTGCGCGGTGATCGAGGATCCCAGTATCAGGTGGGTCAGGTAGCGATTCTCGACTGGACCGGACCCTTGCTGGTAGACATATTCGGCTTCGAGCAAGACGGCCACGGGGCTTTGCTCCGGTTTCAGATTGACGATCAGGGGAGCATAGCTTTGGGCGGTCGTGGCGGGCCCCGATCGCAGCAGCGGCACGCGGGCGATTTCATTGCCACCAAAGAATTCGGCGTGCAGCAAATTCAGTGGCGCCGCTACTGAACCCGCAAGAAGCAGCAGCGCTCCGGCCCAGCGGAGCGGCGTCAATTGACATCCCCGATTCCGGACAGCACCACGCGCGCCTGCTCGATGGTGAAATCGATGTCGGCATCGGTATGGCTTGCACCCACTTGCCACAGTCCACCGGGTAGCACGCGCACCCCGTGTCTGAGCATGGCGCGCCGGAATGCGCCGTAGCGGCGGCTTTCGGCGTGTGGCATGTCAATCAATGGAGGGGTATCGGCGGACTCGCCGATTGCAAGCCAGAATACCGGCCCCGGGCCACGGGCCAGCAGGGGAACGCCCATTTCCCGACCAATGGCTTGCAGGCCTTGCATCAGGTTGTGGCCGCGATCGTGCAGCTTCTGATGGAAAGCGTGGCCATTGAGTCGCAAGCGGCCGAGCACGGCCAGACCGGCCGCGATGCCGATGCTGTTGCCGTTAAACGTGCCGGAGTGACCCACCGCGCGCGAAACCAGTAGCTCCATCAACTTGGCTTTTCCCGCCAGGGCACAGATGGGTGCACCATTTCCCAGCGCCTGGCTGCAGATCACCAGATCGGGTGTGAGGTTGCCGACCAACAGATACTTGCCGATGGAGCCCTGAAAGTGGAGACGCAGGCCAATGGCGGAGTCGTTCAGGATCAGCAGCGACTGGTTCTCGTTGGCAAGCCGCCGCAGGAGTGAAGCGAAGCCGGGTGCGATTTCGTGACAGCCGTTCTGCACCATGACTGTTTCAAACAGGATCGCCGCCAGATCCGGGCCGTGCTCGGCCACTGCTTGAATGAGGGCATTCTCATCGTTCCATGGCAGAACGACCGATCGCCCCAATGGCTGGCTGCCATGATATTGCCCGGCAAAGCGGAGGATGGTTTCCCGCGAGGTCGCGGTTCGAGCAATCTTGAGCGCTGTCTGCACTGCGCCGGTGCCATTGCTCTGGAAGCGAACGGCGTCCATGCCGGGCATGGCGGCGCATAGTTCCTCGGCAAGCTGGATCTCGCGGCTATGGGTGGCGGCGATCTGGATTCCGAGTTCAAGTTGCGCCGAGATGGCGGCGTTGACATCGGGATCGGCATGGCCCAGTAGGACGGTGCCCAGCCCGCACACATAGTCGAGATACTTGCGGTTTGACACATCCCAGACATGTGCTCCGCGCGCGCGCGCCACTACCAGTGCATCCGGACCCTCGGCCAGACGCCAGTTTGCCGAAACGCCGCCTGGCATGATTTGCAGTGCGCGTTGGCGCCAGGATTCGCCCGGCGAATCCTCCCCTTCATCGACTGCCTCAAAGACCGGCGCGAGGGACTGGGTGTTATTGAGCGCTCGGTTCAAGATAGTGGCCTAACTCAATGATTTTTCGAAAGCTTTAGGTGGACTTAAGTGTTCCGATTCAAGCCGGAGTGTACGGCTTCGTGCCGGGACTGACAAACAGTTCCCGACCGGCGGCGGCACGGACTTTCCTGCGCTTGTCAGAACTACAGGAAAATGGTTATAATTCAAAGCTTTCCAGAATTTCTGGTAAAAATTTTCCGGCCAAGCCGCGCGGGGTATCTAAAGGCAGCAACCGCAGCGCCGTTTGCCGGTTTTTCACCGCAAGTCAATGCACCAGTGTCGATGCAGAGGCCGGCGGGACGCACGAAAGTTAGAAGAGGGTATTGAACAATGGTCAGCATTCGCATGGCTCGTGGCGGCGCCAAAGGCCGTCCGTTTTACAACATTGTGGCAACTGACTCGCGCAATCGCCGCGATGGCCGGTTTATCGAGCGTGTCGGTTTTTACAACCCGATTGCGAACGATACAGAAGAAGGCCTGCGCATTGATATGGCGCGTGTCAATCACTGGACTGGTGTCGGCGCTCAGGTGTCGCCATCGGTTTCCCGTCTGATCAAGCAGTTTGCCAAGAAAGCGCCCGCTGCAGCCTGATCTGCAAGCGCCGGCTCTGGCGCCTGCAGATTTGGTCGTGATGGCCCACGTCAAGGAGCCATACGGTCTCAAGGGGTGGGTGAAGCTGTATACGCACGGAACAGATGCAGGCGGCCTGCGTGGTTTCAGGATCTGGTGGTTGAACCGCGATCCGGACCGGCCAGACTGGCAGGCAGTCGAACCGGAAGGTACCGCAGAGCATGGTGGGGTACTGGTGGCGAAGTTTGCCGGTACTGAGGATCGTGAAACGGCGTTTGCGCTGAAAGGCGCGGAGATCGCGGTTTCGCGTGCACTGTTTGCGCCCAGTAATGACAATGAGTACTACTGGGCTGATCTGATCGGTCTGGAGGTGTCGAATCTCCAGGACGAATCGCTGGGTGTAGTGGCGGATTTGATGGATTTGGGTCCGCATCAGGTGCTGCGGGTTCGGCATGCGGGCGGGGAACGGCTGATACCGTTCGTTGCCCAGTATGTCGAGAATGTAGACCTTGAGCAACGTGTAGTGCGCGTTGATTGGGGTCTGGATTACTGAGGGAGATGTCAGGGTGGTAAGGTTTGATGCAATCACCCTGTTCCCAGACATGTTTGCGAGCGTCAGTGCGCAAGGCATTACCGGGCGCGCACTGTCGGATGGATTGTGGAGTCTGGATTGCTGGAATCCGCGCGATTACGCAGAAAACGCGTATCGCACGGTGGATGACCGGCCCTACGGGGGTGGTCCTGGAATGGTGATGCTGGCCAAGCCGCTGGAGTCTGCAATCGAAGCGGCCCGTGCTGCGCAGCTCGCAGCCGGGTTGCAGACGAAAGTCGTGTATTTGTCGCCGCAGGGCAGAAAGCTTGACCACGCTTCGGTGATGCAGTGGCGAGACGAAATGCAGGGCGGTTGCGGAATGGTGCTGCTGTGCGGGCGGTATGAAGGAGTGGACGAGAGGTTGATTCAGCGCTGTGTCGATGCCGAGTATTCAATTGGCGATTACGTGCTGTCAGGCGGCGAATTGGCGGCTATGGTGCTGATGGATTGTGTGGTGCGGCAATTGCCCGGGGTGTTGAATCACGATGCTTCGGCAGAGCAGGATTCGTTCGTGAACGGTTTGCTCGATTGTCCTCACTACACACGCCCTGAAGAGTATGCGGGGTTGCGGGTTCCGGAAGTTTTGTTGTCCGGCAACCACAAGGAGATTGCGCGCTGGCGATTAAAGCAATCGCTGGTGCGGACGATGCAACGTCGGCCCGATTTGGTGGATGGGTGGGCCGCCCGAGCATTGAGCAAGGACGAGGCGAAGATACTGGGGGAAGCAAAGGCTGCGTGTGCCAACCCGGATTCAATGTCTCGATGACAAACGGTGCAACCAATCCAGCAATGGATTGCTCTTGCGCCATGAAGCCGGAAACCATTCGGCCCATTGATGAATGAAAGGCAGGATCTCATGAGCAATATCCTCGAGCAACTCGAGAAGGAAGAAATCGCACGGCTGGCGAAGGTGGTTCCCGTTTTCGCACCTGGCGATACCGTCATCGTGAATGTCAACGTGGTCGAAGGGGAACGGAAGCGCGTGCAAGCGTTTGAAGGCGTCGTGATTGCGCGCCGCAATCGCGGTATCGGGTCATCCTTCATCGTACGCAAGGTTTCCTCCGGCGAAGGCGTGGAGCGCACCTTCCAGCTCTATTCGCCGTTGATTGCGTCGATCGAAGTCAAGCGCAAGGGTGACGTGCGTCGGGCCAAGCTTTACTATCTGCGCCAGCGTTCGGGCAAATCCGCGCGTATCAAGGAGAAGCTTTCCACCAAACAGGCGACTGCGGCTGCAACTGAACCGCAGGCTTGATCTGCCGCTGAGGGCCAGGGTTGTGCGTCTGGATGTAGAGCACGCCAAGTTGCAAGAGCAGCGGTGCATCGGAAGATGCACCGCTGTTTTCTTTTGGGCCTGACGTGTCCGCCGAGCGTACGGTTACCCTTACCACGGAGGAAGCCAGGCAGTTGCCGGCGCAGCCCGCCGCGGAGTTCAATGACGGACTGACGCCGCTTGAAGGCATCGACGCGGATCAATTGCGTCAACGCTTTCGCGCGGAACGTCCGTGGCAGCAGGAAATGCTGGGTGATGGCCAGTTTACCGGGATCGAGTTACCAGAAGGGCATGTGTACAAGCAGGCAGCCGTTCTGGTTCCGTTAGTCGTGAGGGATTCTCTGTCCTTGTTGTTGACGCAACGTCCGCTGCACCTGAAACATCATCCCGGTCAGATCAGTTTTCCAGGTGGGCGCAAGGAAGACGCGGATATCAATCTTGTGGCCACGGCGCTTCGCGAGACAAGTGAAGAGATCGGCCTGGCCACAGACCGGATCGAAGTGATTGGCACCATGCCGCATTACCTTACGGTGACCAACTATCAGGTCACCCCGGTGGTAGGTCTTGTGCATCCCCCTTTTGATCTGGCGCTCGATGCCAACGAAGTGGCGGATGCATTTGAGGTACCGCTTTCGTTCGTTTTGAACCCGGCCAATCATGAGCGTCGAGCGCGCCCATGGCAGGGACGCATGCGGCATTTCTATGCCATACCATTTGAGGATCGCTTCATCTGGGGCGCAACCGCCGCCATGTTGCGCAATCTGTATCACTTCTTGCGTGCCTGAGCACGCCTACGATTTCATGGCGCGCGAGGAACGCTTGCGCTGCGGCAATTGACGCACAGCGCGGTCGTAGAGGCGGGCAAAATTGGCCAGGGAGAACAGATGGGCGTAGATCCTGCCCATCAGCCCTTTCTCAACCAGAGCCTTGTGGTTGGCAGCCTTGAGAGAGAGAAATTTGGCCTCGTCTATGCGGTGCATGCCTTGCAGGGACAAGGCCTGCTTGCCGCCTTCCGTGACTTGCATCGTAAACGGGGCAAACAGATCGAGCTTTGCAAAAATGGCGCACATTTGCGCCGTCAGATCCAGATCGGCTTCATATTCTGCAAGGAGCTTTTCGCGCTCCCGCCAGACTGGAAGCGGTGCGCCGGCGGCATCGAACAAGGCGACCCCCGATTCATCGACGTATGCGCGGTCGATGCAAACTACCTTCTCACTTTGCGGTGTGCCATCCACATACACCTTGGAAATGCAGAAGGGGTAGCGGCGCACGAAGGCCGGTATGTAGGTATCCACTGCCCACTCGCCTTCGTTGTTTACGAAGAGGTTTTGTTCATTCGCCAAGCCAAGTACGACCAGTGGGGCAAATGTCTGGCCCGCATCAGGCGTAGAGAAAACGATAGGGTAATCACGTCCGGCCAGGATGAACTCGGAAAACGAGATGGCCATTGCGTTAAGGCGTCGGCAAAACTCCGGTGTCGCGCTGCCCGCACCGGCGCCGACTTTGGGCAGTAAAACCTTGTGGCCTCGCTCCAGGGGGATGATTTCTCCATAGCCGAAGGGCGCGGTGATTTGCATGATTTGGACTCCCGGGAACGCTGTAGGTGTCTGATGTTGATGAGGCCGCGACCACTGCGGGGTAGCCACGCAGAGCCTATGGTATCTTCAAGCGCATGACTGTGCTGGCTCTCCTTGCTGCGTTGCTTCTGGAGCAGATTCGCCCGTTGAGTGACCGAAGCGTGCTGTCCGCGTGGATGTATTCCTGCATTGACGGTTTGGAGCAGTATCTGAACGCCGGCGACCGTCATCACGGCGTAGCTGCGTGGTGGCTCATTGTGGCGCTTGCGTTGATGAGTTCACTGTTGATCTACTACCTGTTGGCCCATCTTTCACTGGTACTTGCATGGACTGCAAATGTGGCTGTGTTGTACGCGACGATGGGCTTTCGGCAGTTCAGCCACCACTTTACCCACGTCCAGGGTGCTCTCGCGCGCGGTGACGTGTTGGAAGCGCGCCGTTTGCTGCAAGCATGGCGTGGGCGGTCGGCTGACGATTTGAACTCTGGCGAAGTGGCTCGGCTGGCGATTGAGGAGGCTTTGGTGGCCTCACATCGTCATGTATTTGGGGTCATGTTTTGGTTCGTGGTGCTCCCGGGCCCGGCGGGACCTATCCTGTACCGGCTTGCGCTGTCGCTCAAGGGGCGATGGGGCGACAAGGCGGGGGCGGAGCATGGTCAATTCGGCGAGTTTGCCCTCCAGGCTGCCAGATGGCTGGATTGGGCGCCGCTTCGTCTGACGGCCATGGCATTTGCCGTTGTCGGCAATTTCGAGGACGCCGTGTACTGCTGGCGCAATCAGGCGAGTCGATGGCGCGATCCGGAGGCCGGCATTGTGCTGGCAGCTGGTGCGGGTGCGATCGGTGTCAAGCTGGGCAATCCGGTGCGCGACGGCGTTTCTGCTGCGGGACCTACGCTGGAAGAACGTATCGAGATCGGTACGGGAGAGGCGGCCGATCCAGGTTTTCTCTCCAGTACGGTGGGCTTGGTATGGCGGGCGTTGGTGTTGTGGATGCTCTTGCTCACCATGTTCGAAGTAGCTACCTGGGTGTCTTGAGCACGACTTGCCTGGTTTCGCCAGGCGTCATCCCGTGCGCTCCTCCCCGCAGTTCCAGCAGTGTGAGAACTGTCCGTCCAGGCGTTCGCTGCAGCCCGCACAGATCCAGGCTGCTCCGTGGGGTGCACGACGCATCTCGTCGAGAATGGTCAAGGCAGCGGCTGCCTGACCGCTGCTTTCGATCCAGATTTCCGGCCAGGTCTGATCGAAAGGGATCTCACCTGCCCCCTGAATCGTGTACTCGTTGCGCAAAAAAGTCTTGATACCTGCAGCTTGCAGCAGGTTCTTCAGGTGGTTCGCTTCTATCAGGTTCTCGGCACGGTAGATCCGTTGCATGACCGCTCCGTCAGGCACCGGTTTCGGACAGCAGACGACAAAACAGGGCCAATCGCTCGGCGTGAATCTGGCCCGCTGCAACTGCCTCCTTGACCGCGCAGCCTGGCTCACGATCGTGGTGGCAGTTATGGAAACGGCACTGTCCCAGAAATGGCTGGAATTCGACAAAACCTGCCTGCAGATCGTCGAATCCAAGGTGATGAATTCCGACTTCCTGCATGCCTGGACAATCGATCAAGGCAGTCGACTCGTCGATCTCGTAAAGCCGCGAAAAGGTTGTTGTGTGCTTGCCTGCTGAAAGCGCGACCGACAGTTCGCCGATGACCGCGGCTGCATTTGGCACCAGTGCATTGATCAAACTGGATTTGCCCATGCCGGACTGGCCCACCAGGACGGTGGTCTTGCCGGACAGCACTTCCTGAAGGGCTCTGCCGGCTGATCCGGGCGTTCCGTCACGCGGCTTGGCTTTCATTTCGATGACTTCATAACCTGCCAGCACAAACATGGCCAAGCGCGTGCGCGCATCATCAAGCCCGGGAATATCGACCTTGTTCAAGCCGATCAACGCAGGTATGCCAGCATGATGCGCGATCAGCAGAACGCGCGAAACGAATTCTTCGGATGCACGCGGCTCGACCGCTGCCAGAATCAGTACCTGATCAATATTGGCCGCGATGGCCTTCCGCTTGTACTGGTCCGATCTTTCCAGAAAGCTTCTGCGAGGCAAAATCTCCTCAATCACCCCCTGACCGCTTCCGGTAATCGTGATGGCGACGCGGTCGCCACAAGTGGCAAGACGCTTTTTGCCCCGACTGACGCAATCAAACGTGGCGCGCTGGTCGCCGCAAACCTCGTAGCGCCTGCCGAATACCGCAACCACAGTGCCGGTCGTGGATTTCAATGGAAATGTCGGTTGCGGCCAGTCATCTCCACGCAGACCGGCGGTTGCCGGACGTTATCGCGTATCAAGGAAGACTGCTCTGTCATGCGGCCAGTGATTTGAGTCGCGCAACACGCAGTGGCGCGGGCGGATGAGAGTCATAGAAGGCTGAGAACAAATGGTCCGGCGTCAAGGTGGCTGCATTGTCCTTGTACAGCTTGGTCAATGCATCGATCAGGGGCTTTGGCCCCGTAATGCTGGCCGCAAAGGCGTCGGCCTCGTACTCGTGGCGCCGCGAAATCAAGCTCGTCAGAGGGTGCAGAATAAACGTAAACACCGGCAAGACCAGAGCGAACAGCACGATTGCAGAGCCGGGGCCGATGGTACTGACACCCAGACCTTCATAAAACCATGAGGCATTGGCCAGTTTCCCCAGAAGCCAAAGTGAAAAAAAGGACAAGGCGAACAGGCCGATGATGCGCTTGATGATGTGCCTCTTCTTGTAGTGGCCAAGTTCATGGGCAAGAACAGCTTCCACCTCGTTCTCGTCAAGCCTTGAAACGAGAGTGTCAAACAGTACGATGCGCTTGGCACTACCGAAACCGGAGAAGTATGCATTGCCATGAGCCGATCGGGTGGAACCATCCATCACGAAAAGACCATGTGCACGAAACCCGGTACGTTCCAGTAAGCGCTCAATCCGCGTTTTGAGACTCCCCTCCTGCATCGGTACGAACTTGTTGAATAGCGGCGCAATGACCGTGGGGAACAGCCAGAGCAGCAGAAGATTGAATGCCATCCACCCCAGCCATGCAAACAACCACCAGTTGGGCCCCAGCGATGCCATCAGCCACACCGCTGCGACCAAAATGACTCCTCCAAGGAGCGTGCCCAACAGTGCGCCCTTTAGCGTATCCAGCAAGAATACTCGCCAGGTCATCTGGTTGAAGCCGAATCGCGCTTCAATGACGAACGTGCGGTAGGCCGAAAACGGGAGGTCCAGGAGCGCCAGCAGGCCAAAAACGAGGCCAGCTCCCGCTACTTCCCGTGCGGTGGCGTGTGCGAGGGTGTCGGCCCAGCCAAAGAAAACATCGATACCGCCAGCCAACGTCAGGGCGACCAGGACGGCGGCACCGGTTAGAGTCTCGAATAAACCGAAGGCAAGCTTCGCCTGCGTGTAGTCCGCTGCTTTCTGGTGTGCGCCGAGGTCGACGGATGCGGCAAAGTCGGCTGGAACCTGGCTGCGATGCAAGGATACGCTTCGCATCTGACGCAGCGCCAGCCAGAACCTTAGAGCCAGCATGACACCCAAGGCGAGCAGGAAAAGGTAGCTGAACGTATTTGCTGTCATGTGGTGTGCGACAATCGAATCACTCAATTATCCCCGAATATGGGTATGGCTCAAGACCAAAACAACCTGATCTGGCTGGATATGGAAATGACCGGTCTGACACCCGAGACGGACCGCATCATTGAAGTCGCGGTGGTCATCACCGATTCGAACCTCGAGACGGTGGCCGAGGGGCCGGTTCTGGTGGTGCATCAGGAAGATGCAGTGCTGGAGGGCATGGATAACTGGAACAAGTCAACCCATGCCAAATCGGGTCTGATCGACAAGGTCAAGGCATCCACCCTGGATGAACGTGCGGTCGAGTTGCGGTTGCTCGACTTTCTCAAACTTCATGTTCCAAAAGGTGTTTCGCCGATGTGTGGAAACTCTATCTGTCAGGACCGGCGATTCATGGCTCGGTGGATGCCGCAACTCGAAGCCTGGTTCCACTACCGTAACCTTGATGTTTCGACCCTGAAGGAGTTATGCAAGCGCTGGAAGCCTGAACTGGCAAAAGGCATGGTCAAGCACGGGAAGCATGAAGCTCTGGCTGACGTCTATGAGTCGGTCGAAGAATTGAAGTATTACCGCGAGCACCTTCTCAGGATCTAGGTCGTAAGCAGGCGAGCAGCCAATCAGGCGCGCAGCGCATCGATCAGGGCTGTTTCGATCGTGAGAGCATTTTTGGGATCTGACAAGCCAGGGCCTTCGACAAGGAACACATCCTCCGCTCGCTCACCGAGGGTGGTGATTTTGGCGGTTTGCAGGTTTACCTGATGCTCGCCCAGTACGCGGGCGATGCGATACAAGAGGCCGGGCCTGTCGCCGGCGGTGACGGTCAGGATATGGCGTTGGCCGCGTTCGTCAGACCGCAGATTTGCCGATGGTTCGATGGCGAAATGGCGGGCTTGGCGCGATACCCGACCGGTCAGCGGTGCCGGCAAGGGGGCTTGACTGGCCAGCAGATCGGACAGGCTTCGCTCGACCGCTTCCGGCAGACCATGTTCGGGGCGCCCACTCGTTTCCATGACCAGAAACGTATCGAGCGCGTAGCCGTGGCGCGTGGTGTGAATCTTGGCGTCCACTACAGATAGGCCCATGCGCTCGAAATAGCCGCAAATTCGGGCGAACAGGTCGGGTTGGTCCTTCACGTACACCATTACCTGTAGCCCTTCACCGATTGAAGCAAGGCGGGCGCGGACCACGGGCTTATCCGCGTCTACGCGATAGTGCAGGGTGCGGGTCTGCCAAGCAATCTCCTTGGCATCGTGACGCAGAAAGTATGCCATGTCGAGCTGGTTCCAGAGTGGTTCATGCGCCCTCTCGGACAACCCGTATAGCTTGAGATTGGTCAGTGCCTCCGACTGCTTGTTCTGCATGTCCGCATCGAAGTCGACTTTGCCGCCGCGCAATAACCGGCGGGTGGCCCGAAAAAGGTCTTCAAGCAATTTCCCTTTCCAGGCATTCCACACTTTCGGGCTGGTACCGCGGATGTCGGCGACCGTCAATAGGTACAACGCAATCAGTCTTCTCTCGGTCTTGGCAATTCTGGCAAACCGCGCAATGGTGTCGGCGTCTGACAGATCCTGCTTTTGCGCAACCGAGGACATCGTCAAATGGTGTTCGACCAGAAAAACGACCAGCGCTGTTTCACTTCTTCCCAGGCCATGCTGCCGGCAAAAACGACTCGCATCAGCGCGGCCCAACTGACTATGGTCACCACCCCGACCTTTGGCAATGTCATGAAACAGGGCGGCGATGTAAATCAGCCACGGTTGATCGAAGTTGGCAATGAGTCGCGAGCACATCGGGTACTCATGCGCATGTTCGAGCAATGTGAATCGTCGGACGTTACGTACCACTTGAAGGATGTGTTGATCCACGGTGTAGACATGGAACAGGTCGTGCTGCATCTGGCCGATGATGCGTTTGAAGGGCGGAATCAATCGCCCCAGAATGCCCCATTGGTTCATGCGCCGCAGTTCATGGGTAATGCCGCGCGGGGCTTTCAGGATCTCCAGAAACAGGCGCCGGTTTTCTGGATCGTTGCGGAACGACGCGTCAATCCGGTCCCTTTCCCGCCAGAGGGACCGGAGTGTCTGCGCCGTCATGCCTTTGAGTTCGGGGTGTACCTGGAGGAGGTGAAAGCATTCAAGCAGCGCGCGCGGGTGTTCGGCAAAGACAGTGACGTCGTTGACAGCCAGAAGGTCGCGCTCCGAGTGGAAGCGGTCGTTGATGGGCCTGGCTTCGAAGGCGGCACCCGGAAAAAGCTGTGCCGCGAGGTTCTGCAGCAGAATGGTGTTGAGTTGAATGATCCAGCGTGCGTTCACGTAATAGCGCTGCATCAATTGCTCACTGGCGCGCTTGGACCCCTTGGCTGCGTACCCAAACTTACTGGCCATGGCGCCTTGATGATCAAACAGGAGCCGGTCCTCGCGGCGGCCGGTGGCTAGGTGAAGGCGTACCCGCAGTGTCTGCAGAAAGGCTTCGCGGCGCGCCAGCATGCGCGCTTCCTCGCGTGTGATGAGCTGCCGGGCGGCCAATGCGTGCCAGTCCTCACCCAGGCCGGCTGCCCGTGCGATCCACAAGATCACCTGGAGGTCACGCAATCCTCCAGGACTTTCCTTGCAATTTGGCTCCAGGCTGTAAGGCGTATCCTGGTACTTGGCATGCCTTTGTTCCAGTTCCAGCTTCTTGGCAGTGTAGAACGTCCTTGGCTCCAACTGCTGGCGAACGCCAGAATCCAGATCACGTGCCAGCTCAACGCTACCGGCGACGCGGCGCGCCTCGATCAGGTTTGTCTGGATGGTGATGTCTGCGGCGGCGTTCTCAAGGCACTCATCCAGAGTACGGATGCTGTGCCCGACTTCAAGGCCAACATCCCAGAACTGACCGATCAGTGATTCGACGCGCGAACGAATCTCGGTTGCCTGAGGATGGCCATCTTGCTCGGGTACCAATATAAGCACATCGACATCCGAGGCCGGGTACAACTCTCCCCTGCCATAGCCTCCCACTGCAATCAGGGCAGCCTGTCTGCCGATGCCGGAAATCTGCCACAACTCCTTCAGCGTGCGATCAACGGCGCGGCAGTGTCTGCGCAAAAGCGATTTGGTCCGCTGATCCTTGTCAAAGGCATCGAACAACGCTTTGCGGGTTGCGGCCAACTGATGGCGGATTCTGTGCAGGTCGCCAGTTGGCGCCGTGAGCTGCATAGCAGGCATGCGCGAGTCGAGGTGTGCCAAGTGTGACCCTTTGCCTCAGGCCACCAGGCGGTGCTCCAGATGCGTGGGCATGGCTGGCATGCCAGGAGAAACGGTCAGCACTTCAAAGCCAGTATCCGTGACCAGTACCGTGTGTTCCCACTGTGCAGACAGGCTATGGTCTTTCGTGACAATGGTCCAGCCGTCGGCCAGCTCGCGAATTTCCCGACGTCCGGCATTGATCATCGGTTCGATGGTGAAAATCATGCCAGCCTTCAACTCGGTCAATGTACCGGGCTTGCCGTAATGCAATACCTGTGGCTCCTCGTGAAACTTGCGGCCGATGCCGTGGCCACAAAACTCCCGCACGATCGAATAACCATGCTTCTCGGCGTGCTGCTGGATGGCGTGACCGATATCACCCAGGCGCGCGCCCGGTCGAACCTGCAAGATTCCCAGCCACATGGATTCGAAAGTGACTTCGCAAAGCCGCCGTGCCGCGATGCTGGGTTCGCCGACGAAGAACATCCGACTGGTATCGCCATGGAAGCCGTCCTTGATGACGGTAATGTCGATGTTGACAACATCTCCGGCCTTCAGCACTTTGTCGCCTGGAATGCCATGGCAGACCTGGTGATTCACAGAAGTGCAGATCGACTTCGGGTAGGGACGGTATCCCGGGGGGCAATATCCCAAGGGGGCAGGAATGGTGCCCTGCACATTCGTCATGTAATCGTGGCAGAGCCGGTCCAGTTCGGACGTGGTAACTCCAGGCTTGACGTGCGGCGCGATGAAGTCGAGGACCTCGGCCGCAAGCTTGCCGGCGACGCGCATTTGCTCGATTTCTTCGGGGGTTTTCAGTTGGACGCTCATTTTGCCTTGGTGCTCGGATAAACCCACCAAAACCTTTGATTTGGCTGGGAAAACACGCTATAATATCGGGCTGTCTTGGGAAACTCAAAGCTTTTCGGCGTACAGCAAGGCAACCCTTCTGTGCAGCGAAGCCGGTTTCATGAGGCAAATTCGCACTTCCGCTCCTTGATTGGGGTGCCCCCGGCAGTTCGGTTGGGCCACGGCGGAAGGAGGCTAACCCTAGTTGAGTGAAGGAACATAACACATGGCAACCACCATGCGCGAGATGCTGGAAGCGGGCGTCCATTTTGGGCACCAAACCCGTTTCTGGAACCCCAAGATGGCCCAGTACATTTTTGGCCACCGCAACAAGATTCACATCATTAATCTCGAGAAAACGCTCGAGATGTACAACGTCGCGATGAAGCACATTCGCCAGTTGTCTGCGAACAAGGGCTCAATCCTGATGGTGGGGACCAAGCGTCAGGCCCGCGAAATTGTCGCCGAAGAGGCGCAGCGTGCCGGCATTCCCTACGTTGACAGCCGTTGGCTCGGAGGCATGCTGACCAACTTCAAGACAGTGCGTACCTCGATCAAGCGTCTCAAGGAAATGGAGACGATGCAGCAGGAAGGTGCGTTGGAGAAGATGTCAAAGAAGGAAGGGCTGATGTTCCAGCGTGAGCTGGACAAGTTGTACAAGTCAATTGGCGGCATCAAGGACATGAACACGTTGCCCGATGCGATCTTTGTGATCGATGTAGGCTACCACAAGATTGCCGTCACTGAGGCGAACAAACTTGGCATCCCCGTTATTGGCGTAGTGGACACCAATCACTCTCCGGACGGCATCGAGTACATCATTCCGGGCAATGACGACTCTTCGCGCGCCATTCGTCTGTATGCGCGTGGTGTGGCTGATTCGATTCTGGAAGGACGGGCGCAGGTGATCAACGAAATCATTGGCGCCGGAGAGGAAGAATACGTTGAGGTAGAAGCCTGAAGATCAGGTCCAGGCTTCACTCAAAAGGGGCACGAATATGCCCCTTTTTTTTAAGCCAGTCAGCACAGGGCATATTCGATTCAACGCATTTCAAACTGTCAATTCAATCAACAGCAGGGTAACAACATGGCGGAAATCACCGCAGGAATGGTCAAGGAATTGCGCGAGAAGACCGACGCGCCAATGATGGAGTGCAAGAAAGCGCTGGCCGAAGCCGCGGGCGATATGGCAAAAGCAGAAGAGATCTTGCGGGTAAAGCTGGGAAACAAGGCGTCCAAGGCGGCTTCGCGGGTTGCTGCCGAAGGGGTCGTGGCGGTGCATATTTCGGCCGACGGCAAGACTGGGGCAATGGTCGAAATCAATTCCGAAACGGACTTTGTGGCCAAGAATGAGGATTTTCTGGCGTTCTCGAGGAAGCTGGCCGCGCTCGTAGCAACGGTCAATCCGGCAGACGTGTCGGCGTTGTCGGCTTCGGCCATTGACGGCGTCAGCGTGGAAGAGGTCCGCAAGGCGCTTGTAGGCAAGATCGGCGAAAACATGTCGATCCGGCGCTTTGTGCGCTGTGAGGCCAAAGGTCGCTTGACCAGCTACATACATGGCGGTTCCAAGATCGGTGTGCTGCTCGACGTTGTGGGAGCGGACGAGCAGCTTGGCAAGGATATCGCCATGCACATCGCGGCTTCGAAGCCCAAATCGCTTGATGCGACGGGTGTACCGAAGGAATTGCTCGACACCGAGCGCAGGATCGCGATCGAGAAGGCGCGCGAGGCCGGCAAGCCCGAAGCCATGCTGGAGAAGATTGCTGAGGGCACGGTGCAGAAGTACCTTAAGGACGTCACGCTGCTCGGACAGGTGTTCGTCAAGGCAGAAGACGGCAAGCAGACTATTGAGCAATTGCTCAAGGCCAAAGCCGCTTCAATCTCTTCCTTCACACTGTTCGTTGTGGGAGAGGGAATCGAAAAAGTGGTGACGGACTTTGCTGCCGAGGTGGCGGCACAAGCGGCCGCCGCCAAAAAGTAGTTGCAAAGCGGGCTTGATGCCCGCTTTTTTTTGATCAATTTGCTACCTCAAGGGCAATTTCTTCATGCCAGATGCACCGAAGTACAAACGATTCTTGCTAAAGCTGTCCGGGGAGGCACTGATGGGGGAAGACCCCTACGGCATCAACCGCGCTACGATTGAGCGCATCGTGGATGAGATTGCGTCTGTTGCCAAGTTGCCTGTGGAAATGAGTATCGTGATCGGTGGTGGCAACATCTTTCGTGGCGTGGCGCCTGGTGCGCGCGGTATGGACCGGGCTACCGCAGACTACATGGGGATGCTGGCGACGATCATGAACGCGCTGGCCTTGCAGGACTCGATGAAACAGCACGATATCGTTGCACGTGTCCAATCCGCGCTCAATATCGAACAAGTGGTGGAGCCCTACATTCGTGGCAAGGCCCTGCGTTATCTGGAAGAGGGCAAGGTCGTGATTTTTGCTGCAGGTACGGGTAATCCGTTCTTTACGACAGATACTGCAGCGGCCTTGCGGGCATCCGAAATGGGGGCCGAGATCGTGCTGAAGGGTACCAAGGTTGATGGTGTGTATACCGCCGATCCCAACAAAGACGCGTCGGCTACGCGTTACGAGACCATTACCTTTGATGAGGCCATCATCAAGCACTTAAAGGTAATGGACGCGACGGCATTCGCCCTTTGTCGAGACCAGAAACTGCCGATCAACGTGTTCTCGATCTTCAAGCGAGGCGCCTTGAGGCGTGTGGTCATGGGGGAAAACGAAGGTACACTTGTCCATGTTTAGGCATCAATCAGGCTGTTTTTGGGACTGAGCAGGAGAGAACAATGACCATTGCCGACATCAGGAAATCGGCTGAGCAGAAGATGCAGAAGTCGATCGAAGCATTCAAGACCAACTTGAGTAAGGTGCGCACCGGTCGTGCGCACACAGGGTTACTTGATCAAGTGCAGGTTGACTACTACGGAAGCATGATGCCAATCAGCCAGACAGCGAACATCACCTTGATCGATGCACGTACCATCGGCGTACAGCCATGGGAGAAAAAGATGGTGGCGGTGGTGGAAAAGGCGATCCGGGAGTCTGATCTTGGCCTGAATCCTTCCACTCAGGGCGACGTGATTCGCGTGCCCATGCCTGCGCTCACGGAGCAGCGTCGCAAGGAGCTTGTCAAGGTCATCAAGGGTGAGGGCGAGGATGCGCGGGTGGCCGTGCGCAATTTGCGGCGTGAAGCGAACGAGCAACTCAAGAAGCTGCTGAAGGACAAGGCGGTGTCGGAGGACGAAGAGCGGCGGGCGCAAGACGAAGTGCAAAAGCTTACGGACCGATCGATTGCTGAAGTGGAGAAATTGCTGGTCAGCAAGGAAGCGGAAATCATGGCGGTCTGAGTGAACGCTCATCCCAGCTCAACTCAGGAGGTGCCGGGTGTTTCACTCGTCCCGCGCCACGTTGCCATCATCATGGATGGCAATGGCCGTTGGGCGACGCGCAGATTCTTGCCGCGCGTGGCAGGCCACAAACGAGGTGTGGAAGCCGTGCGCGAGGCAGTGCGTGCATGTGTGGAGCGCGGAATCGATTATCTCACGCTGTTTGCGTTTTCTTCCGAGAACTGGCGACGGCCGGAAGAGGAGGTGTCGGTCCTGATGCAGTTGTTCGTAATGGTGCTGGAACAGGAGGTTGCCAAGCTCCACGCGAACGGCATCAGGTTGCGTGTAGTAGGCGATTTGTCGCGTTTTGATGACAAGCTGGTTGGCCTGATCAAGAAAGCGGAATCGAAGACGGCAGGCAACTCTAAACTGACCCTGACGATTTGTGCCAACTATGGCGGCAGGTGGGACATTATGCAAGCGACCCATGCCTTGCTGCGCGCCCGACCTGATCTCGCGACATCTTTCGGCGAAGCCGATCTCGCACCTTATCTTTCGATGGCTTATGCGCCGGAACCTGATCTGTTTATCCGTACCGGTGGCGAACAGCGCATCAGCAATTTCCTGATCTGGCAACTTGCCTATACCGAGTTGTTGTTCACCGATACGTTCTGGCCAGACTTCGATCACCGTACACTCGATGAAGCGATCGCTTCCTATCAGCAGCGAGAACGCCGGTTTGGTCGCACCAGCGAGCAGGTGCGGGAGGCGACGCGTTCATCGCCGGCCGGCGTTTCCGCGGGAGGCGTTTCAACCGGCACCGAACGGTTTGAGACAAACCCGAACTTCAGAGTGACACAGAGCGAGTAATGCTTCTGACGCGGGTCGTTACAGCAGTGGTCCTGCTGCTGATTCTGATTCCGGCTCTTTTCCTTGCTCCGACGACGATCTGGGTCGGCATGGTGACTGTTGTCGCCGGCGTTGCAGCCTGGGAATGGGGTGGCTTGTGCCGACTGTCAGGCTTGCGGTTGTGGGCTTACGTGGTCATGAGCGTAACGTTGTTGCTTGGAGCCCAGTGGCTTGCGCCTGCTGATACTCCCATGAGGATCAGCGTCTTCATGATCGCGAGTCTGTTTTGGCTTATCTTTGTCCCGATCATGTTTGTGAGGCGATTTCGTCCGTCTGGCTATCTTGGTGAACTCGTTGGTGCGATTGTTCTGGTGCCGTTTTTTCTCGCAGTGCTGGATTTGCGTGAGAGGGGGCCATGGCTTTTGCTTTCGGTCATGGCGCTGGTCTGGGTTGCAGACATTGCGGCCTACTTTGCCGGACGTGCATTTGGAAAGAGAAAGCTGGCACCGACGATCAGCCCGGGAAAGTCATGGGAAGGCGTTTACGGCGCTTTGGTGGGCGTGACGGGTTACCTCTTTGTCAACTTTTGGGCCGGCAACCCGCTGCTGGGTGCTTTGCCGTGGGTCGGAGTGATTGTTGCGACACTCGTGCTGACGTCTGTAAGTGTGTTGGGGGATCTGTTCGAATCGGCGATGAAACGGGAAGCAGGAGTAAAGGACAGTAGCGGTTTGCTGCCCGGTCACGGGGGGGTGCTTGATCGCGTGGACGCGCTTGCCTCAACACTGCCTGTGGCCGCGCTGTTGGTCGCCTGGGCGACCGGGCGAGTTGCCACATGAGCCCCCGCTCTATCACCATTCTGGGCTCGACCGGTTCCATCGGCGAGAGTACGCTTGACGTAATTGCCCGTCACCCGAGCCGGTTCCGGGTGTTCGCGCTGGTCGCCCGCAGCCGGGATGACCTTCTGTTTGGACAGTGTCTGGCTTACTCGCCAAAGTACGCTGTGTTGATGGATATCCATGCAGCAGAGCGCCTGCGCAGGGCGCTTCAGGGCGCCGGATCGCCTGTCGAAGTTCTTTCGGGCGAATTGGCCGCTTGCCAGGTCGCGGAAGCCGCCGAAGCAGACACCGTTGTGGCGGCAATTGTTGGTGCAGCAGGGCTCATGCCCACTCTGACGGCCGCTCAATCTGGCAAACGCATTCTGTTGGCCAACAAGGAAGTGCTGGTGATGGCCGGCCCGATCTTCATGCGGGCGATCGAGAAAAGCGGCGCATCATTGCTGCCTGTTGACAGCGAACACAACGCAATATTTCAGGCGCTCCCCGCTGGATTTCGCAGGGGACTGGTGCGGGAGGGTGTGCGCAGGCTGTTGCTCACGGCCTCAGGGGGGCCGTTTCGCACCACATCCTACGAGGCCCTTGAGAACGTTACGCCGGAGCAAGCCATTGCCCATCCGAACTGGATGATGGGACGCAAGATCTCGGTGGATTCAGCGACCATGATGAACAAAGGGCTCGAGGTCATTGAGGCTCATTGGCTGTTTGGCGTGAGTCCGAGCCAGATTCAGGTGGTGATCCATCCGCAGAGCGTGATTCATTCCATGGTCGAGTATGCCGATGGATCCGTGATTGCGCAGATGGGCAATCCCGACATGCGCACGCCCATCGCACAGACGTTGGCGTACCCGGAGCGCATCGAGTCCGGAGCCACCGCGCTTGACTTGTGCAAACTCGGCCAGTTCACCTTCGAAGAACCTGATTTACGGCGATTTCCCAGCCTGCAACTGGCTTACGATGCTTTGGCTGAGGCCGGAACGGCGCCAGCGATACTGAATGCTGCCAACGAAGTGGCGGTCCAGGCATTTTTGGATGGACGTCTGCGCTTTACCGGCATCGCGCGCATTGTGGGAGCGGTGCTTGAGCGCATGGGGTCCGAGCCAGCGGAGTCGTTGGACAACATACTGGATGCGGACCGGCGCGCGCGGTCCGAGGCAGCTTCTGTGCTCGCGGTAACCGCATGACTTTTCTTCACACCATGCTGGCATTCGTTCTCGCACTAGGGGTGCTGGTGGCGTTTCACGAGCTGGGGCACTACTTCGCGGCGCGAATCTGTGGCGTCAAGGTGCTGCGCTACTGCCTGGGATTCGGTTCCCCCGTGTTCTCTCGTCGATTCGGCAAGGACCAAACTGAATGGGCAATTGCTGCACTGCCACTGGGCGGGTATGTGAAATTGCTGGGGCAGGATCCTGAGGACGACATTCCGAATCAGGACCGGCATCGCTCGTTCTCAGCACAACCAGTGGGGCGACGCATGTTCATCATCGTCGCCGGGCCTCTGGCCAACCTTTTGCTCGCCGTTGCCGTGTATTGGGGCCTGAATCTCCAGGGCGTGGAAGAGCCACGTGCGCGTGTTGCCCAGCCTGAGGCGGGCACCGCAGCGGCTGCCGCCGGCTTGCAGGCCGGCGATACGATAGAGCGTATTGATGCGACCGGCATACGCTCCTGGGCTGACCTGTCATGGCAATTGTTGCAGGCCGCCAATGACAGGCGCGTCGTTGCACTCGAAGTGGCGCGCGATCCCAACCGGATTGTTTTGGTCCGGCTTGATTTGACGTTGCTTTCGCCTTCAGAACTTGAAGGCGATTTCATGAAGAAGGCTGGTTTTCGCCTTTTTCGTCCTCCACCGAGAATCAGCAGTCTGGAGGCGGGCGCACCGGCGGAGCGAGCGGGTTTGCAGGTGGAAGATCGGATTCTGGCCGTGAATGGTCAATCCGTTGTCTCTGCAGAGGACTTTGTTCGCACCATGCGTGCCAACCACGGCAGGGAGCTGACGCTAGACGTAAGTCGTTCTGCTGGTGTGTACATCATTCAAATCGTCCCCGCCAGAGTGGAGCGGGACGGGCAGGTATTCGGTCGGATCGGGGCCGGGCTTGATGATCGTCCAGCCTTGCTCAAGGTGCACTACGGTCCTGGTGAAGGATTGGTGAAGGCCGTTGTGCACACATGGGAAATGTCGATTTTTAGCTTGAAAATGCTCGGGCGCATGTTGATTGGGGAAGTTTCATGGAAGAACCTGTCGGGCCCTGTCACGATTGCCGACTATGCGGGAAAGACGGCCCGCCTGGGCGTCACGTATTACTTGAACTTCGTAGCGCTGGTCAGTATCAGTCTTGGCGTGCTCAATCTGCTGCCGATTCCAGTCTTGGATGGGGGCTATCTGATGTATTATTCGATTGAAGCCATCAGACGAAAGCCGGTACCCCCTGGCTGGATGGAGGCGGGGACCAGATTCGGGCTGGCGGTCGTGATTTTGGCGATGTCGCTGGCCTTGTTCAACGATATTTCCCGGCTTTTGGCCGGTTAAACGAGCCTTTCATTTTCCTATGCGCTGCTCGCGCATTTTCACTTTCCTTTGCCTGTCGTGGTTGGTGCTCTCGTCTTCGTTGGCGGGGGCCTTTGATCCATTCACAATTCGCGATATCCGTGTCGAAGGTATCCAGCGTACGGAGGCTGGCACGGTTTTCAGTTACCTGCCTGTTCGTGTCGGCGACCGATTTACGGAAGACAAGGCTGCCGAATCTATCAAGGCGCTGTTTGCGACCGGATTTTTCAAGGACGTTCGGATCGAAGTTGAGGGCGATGTGCTGGTGATTGCCCTTGACGAACGGCCGGCGATTGCGACGATTGAGTTTGTAGGGCTCAAGGCGTTCGACAAAGCCGCCGTCATGAAGTCGCTGAAGGAAACGGGAATGGCCGAGGGGCGCATCTTCGACCGGGCGGTTCTGGACCGGGCTGAACAAGAGTTGAAGCGTCAGTACCTTTCCAAGGGTCTCTATGGCATGACTGTCAAGACGACAGTGACTCCGCTTGAGAGAAACCGGGTCGGTATCAATTTGGCCATTACCGAAGGTGCGACTGCGCGCATCAAGCGTATCAACATTGTGGGTGCATCCGCGTTCAAGGAAAGTGACCTCCTGGAGCAAATGGAACTGGCGTCGACTGGCTGGATGTCCTGGTACTCAAAGGATGATCAGTATTCTCGGCAGAAGTTGACAGCGGATCTTGAAACCCTGCGTTCCTTTTATTTCAATCGTGGCTACCTTGAGTACAACCTGGAATCGACTCAGGTGTCGATTACCCCGGACAAGCAGGACATCTACGTCACGATCAACATTCGTGAAGGCCTCAAGTACACTGTAGCGGACGTCAAGATTGCCGGACGTGCAGTGGTCCCTGAGGCGGATTTGTTGCGCTTGGTCGAATTGCGGCCGGGCGACGTCTTCAATGGGGAGAAGCTCACAGCGTCCACCAAGAAGATTCAGGATCGCCTTGGCAACGAGGGGTATGCATTCGCCAACGCCAATGCGAATCCGGAGGTCAATCGCGATAAGCGCACCGTATCTTTCACTATCTTTGTCGATCCAGGCCGTCGTGTCTATGTGCGCCGTGTGAACGTGGCCGGAAATACACGCACTCGTGATGAAGTCATTCGGCGCGAAATGCGTCAAATCGAAGGGGCCTATTACGATGGTGACAAGATTGCCGACTCGAAAAAGCGCCTGGACCGCCTCGGATACTTCAGGGAAACCAGCGTTGAGACGCCGGCGGTGGCGGGGGTTACGGACCAGGTGGACGTCAACATCAAGGTGGAGGAGAGGCCGACCGGGCAATTGTTGCTTGGCGCGGGTTTTTCCAGCGCCGAGAAACTGGTATTACAGACTTCGGTATCGCAGGCCAACGTCTTTGGCAGCGGCAACACGATTGCTGCTGCTGTGAGTACCAGCCGGACGAACAAAAACTACTCACTTTCCCAGACCAATCCGTATTTCACCGTGGATGGCATTAGCCGGACCATTGGTGTTTACCATCGCGATTTTAACGCTGCCAACGTTAACGCGGGTGACTACAAAACCAGTAGTACCGGCGGCGGGGTCACATTCGGATATCCGTATACGGCGATTGATACCTTGGTGTTCGGTGGCAGTGTCGACGTGACGTCCTACGCACTTGGCAGTACCCCTCCCAGAACCATACAGAATTTTGTCAATGTTTACGGCAGCAGCTTTACGTCATTGGCATTGTCTGCATCCTGGATTCGCGATACGCGGGATAGCGCGACCTACACGCGCAGCGGACGTTTAGCCAGCGCGTCGTCGGAGTGGGGTATCCCTGGCAGTACCGTCTCCTACTATCGCTTGAACTATGCGGAGCGCCAGTTTTTCCCGTTGACCAAGAACACCACGTTGTTCCTGCGCGGTGAGGCGGGGATTGCCGGTGCCTTCGGTGGCAAACCGCTCCCGACCTTCAGAAAGTTCTTTGCCGGTGGTATCGGATCGGTGCGCGGATATGAGACCAATACGCTCGGGCCCCGCGATATCGACGGCAGCATTTTGGGGGGGCGTCGACGTGTGAGCGGTACGGCGGAGCTATTGTTCCCCTTTCCTGGCTTGAGCCGGGATCGTTCGGTTCGCCTGCTGACGTTTGTCGATGCAGGGATGGTCCAGGACTCGGGTCCGATCGCAGGAGGGGGTATGCGCGCCTCCATCGGCGCCGGCGTTGACTGGCAATCACCGTTTGGTCCCCTGCGCTTCAGCCTTGCCAAGCCCCTCAATCAGAAGGATGGGGACCGAACACAGAAACTGCAGTTTACGGCTGGCACTTCATTTTGATCGTCGTGGCACAATACTTTCCTGATCGAACCATGTGGGACCTTAACGTGAAAACTCTCATTGCCGCTCTGTTCTTGGGATTGGTCGTTGCGACCCCAGTTGCGGCGCAAAGCAAGATTGGGTTTGTCAACACGCAACGCATCTTCGACGAATCCGAGCCCGCAAAGCGGGCTTCGAAGAAGTTAGAAACGGAGTTCGCCAAGCGCGAGAAAGAGATCAATGATCTGGGCATTCGCTTGCGTACGGAAAGCGAAAAGTTTGAGAAGGATGCGCCGATTCTCTCCGAGTCCCAACGCACCCAGCGTCAGCGGGTTCTCGCAGAACTGGACCGCGATTTCCAGCGCAAGCAGCGGGAGATTCGCGAAGATGCCAATCAGCGTCGCAATGAGGAGTTTGCGGCGGTACTGCAACTGGCAAACAACACCCTGAAAGACATCGCGGTCAAGGAAGGATTTGATGCGATCTTCCAGGATGCTGCCTACGCCAATCCCAAACTGGATGTGACACAGAAAGTGCTGGACGCGCTCAAGAACAAGTAGGGTTTTCCCTGACCGGCGAAGACAACAGGTCTTTCCGGATGGCATTGCGCGGCCGCAGCTAATTCGGGAGGTGTTCTGCAGTGCCTGTCCGCACCTTTACTCTGGCAGAACTGGCCACGCGATCCGGTGGCTCCGTCAGCCGGGATCCGGACACCGTAATTGATCGGGTTGCCACACTGAGAGACGCAGGGCCAGGGGCCATCGGATTTCTGGCCAATCCCAGATATCGCGATGATCTTGCGTCCAGTAAGGCTTCAGCCTTCATCGTGGCCAGGGAACACGTCGGCCTGTCTCCGGGCCCTTGCCTGATCCATCCCAATCCCTATGCCTGCTTCGCCCGCGTTGCGCAGTGGCTTGATGGCACGACCCCTCCCGAACCTGGTGTTCACATGGGCGCCTTTGTGGCCGAGTCTGTCGTTCTGGGAGCACAGGTGTCGATCGGAGCCGGCGCGGTGATCGGTGCAGGGGTCAGCATCGGGGCAAATTCCATTATTTATCCCAACGTGACGATCTATCCCGGGGTGGCGATCGGAAAGGATGCCATCATTCATTCGGGTGCCGTTATCGGCGGAGATGGCTTTGGCTTTGCGCTCGATCAGGGCGTATGGGTCAAGATCCCGCAAACCGGCACCGTGCGGATCGGCGATGCCGTCGAGATAGGCAGCGGAACCACTATTGATCGCGGGGCACTTGGAGATACCGTGATCGAAGATGGCGTGAAGCTCGACAACCAGATTCAGATTGGTCACAACGTGCACATCGGCGCACATACGGCGATGGCTGGCTGCGTTGGTGTGGCTGGCAGTGCCACGATAGGCCGACACTGCACCGTTGGAGGTGGGGCGATTGTACTGGGACATATTTCTCTTGCCGACCACGTCCACATCACTGCTGGATCGTTGGTGACCAAGTCGATTGATGAGCCGGGACTTTACGGCGCATCGCTACCGGCCAGGCCGAATCGCGAGTGGTTGCGCAACGCAGCCCACTTGCGGGACCTGCACGATATGGAGCGGCGCCTGCGCCGGCTCGAAGACGCATTGCAAAACGAAGGGAAGCAATCATGACGCCGATGGACATTCATGCCATTTTGGAACATCTTCCGCATCGCTATCCAATGTTGTTGGTGGATCGTGTGGTGGATGTCGTACCTGGTCAACACATCCATGCCGTCAAGAACGTCAGCATGAACGAGCCATTCTTCGTCGGACACTTTCCGCATTTTCCGGTCATGCCCGGCGTTTTGATCGTCGAGGCACTGGCGCAGGCGGCGGCGATCCTGTCTTTCAAGACGCTGGGCAACAAGCCGGATGCCAATTCGGTCTATTATTTTGTCGGCATTGACGGCGCACGCTTCAAGCGCCCTGTCCAGCCTGGTGACCAGCTACATTTGCATGTCTCCATGGATGGCCCCGTGCGACGTGGCATCTGGAAGTTCAAGGGGCAGGCTCGGGTCGATGAGGTGCTGACTACCGAGGCGGAGTTGATGTGCACCGTGCGCACGATTGCCTCTGACAGCAGCGACAAGGGAAGCTAGTCTTGGCACGCATCCACGCTACTGCAATCATTGATCCCGCTGCCGATCTGGCAGCCGATGTGGAGGTCGGCGCCTACACCTTGATAGGTCCCAAGGTGTCGATCGGGCCAGGTTCCAGAATCGGCCCGCATTGCGTTGTCGAGGGTCCGACGCGTATTGGCAAGAACAACCAGATCTGGCAGTTCTGCTCCCTGGGCGCAGCGCCGCAGGACAAGAAGTATGCTGGCGAGGACACCTGGCTGGAGATTGGTGACGGCAACACCATTCGGGAGTTCTGTACCTTCAATCGCGGTACTGCGCAAGACGCTGGCGTGACCCGGGTAGGGAATGACAACTGGATCATGGCGTACGTGCATTTGGCACATGACTGCCAGATTGGCGATCACACCATTTTTGCCAACAACGCACAGTTGGCCGGGCATGTAGAGGTGGGAGACTGGGCCATCCTCGGCGGATTCACCGTTGTGCATCAGTTCGTCAAGATCGGCATGCACGCCATTTCCGGTATGGGTTCAATACTGTTCAAGGATCTGCCGCCATATGTCACCTGTGCCGGCAATCCGGCGGCCCCCCACGGTATCAATAGTGAGGGGCTCAAGCGAAGAGGGTTTACGGCTGCACAAATCGAAAACGTACGGCGTGCCTACAAGACGCTTTACAAGAACGCATTGACGCTGGAGGAAGCCAAGCTGGCTCTGGCCCGGCAGGCCGAACCGGAAGTAGCGACCTTGCTGGAGTTCCTTGCTGCCGCCAAACGCGGCATCATGCGTTAGGGCAAATGGGGCGGGTCCCGTTTGTTGCACTGGTTGCGGGGGAGGCATCCGGCGATCTCTTGGCAGGCCATCTGGTGCGAGCGCTCAGGCAGCGGTGGCCGCATGCCCGATTTGCCGGTATTGCCGGGCCCGAGATGGTTGCGGCCGGCGTGGAGGCATGGTGGCCTGCTGAAAAGCTCGCCGTGCGCGGATACGTCGAGGTGCTCCGCCATTACCGGGAGATCAGCGGTATACGGACTGCCCTGGCGCACCGCCTGATGGCAGATCCGCCGGATATTTTTGTCGGGGTCGATGCGCCGGACTTCAATCTTGACCTGGAAGTGCGCCTGCGTGAGGCTGGCGTGAAGACATGCCATTTTGTCAGTCCCTCCGTATGGGCATGGCGGGCGGGACGGATGAGCAAGATTCGCCGTGCAGTGAGCCACATGTTGTGCCTGTTTCCCTTTGAAGAACAGTTGTATCGTGACGCCGGCATTGGCGCCACCTATGTTGGACATCCGCTGGCCGACGTGATTGCGCCCCACGCCAGCCAGGCAGATGCCCGGTCGGAGCTTGGCTTGCCGGAGCATGCCAAGGTGGTCGCCTTGCTGCCGGGCAGTCGACAGTCGGAACTGCGTTATCTGGGGGAGCGGTTTGTCGCCGCCGCCCAAATCATGCGTCGCCTGCAGCCCGAGACACGTTTCGTCGTGCCATTGGCGAGCCCTGAGACAGAGGTGCTTTGGCGTAAAGCGGCATTGACGGTGGAAGCGCACACGGGTCAGCCGGTGCCACCGATGGTGATGGCGCCGCGCGCCACTCACCGCGCCTTGGCAGCCTGTGATGTGGCTCTGGTGGCAAGTGGCACGGCGACACTCGAAGTGGCGCTGTTCAAGCGCCCTATGGTGATCGCGTACAACATGGCGCCCCTCACGTGGGCGATGATGCGGCGCATGAAGTACCAGCCTTATGTCGGCTTGCCGAATATATTGTGTGGCAAGTTTGTCGTGCCCGAGTTTCTGCAGGAAGACGCGTCGTCGGAGAATCTGGCGCAAGCGACGTTGAGCTTTCTTCAACAACCCAATCATGTCACGCAGGTGGCTGCATGCTTTGCCGGATTGCATCAAATGTTGCGACGCGACAGCGCCGAGCGCGCCGCCACGGCAGTGGCCGCGTTGCTGCCGGCGTAGAATCAATCCATGAACACGCTCCATACGGATGGACCGGTGTCAGGCGATTCCCACCACGATTCTGCCGGTGACGGTGAACGCGACCTTCTGACCGGCATTGACAAGCAGGTGCGCAAGATCAGACCCTTGCGCAAGCCACCGTCCGCCAGGGGACTCCTCGTGTGCGGGGTGGATGAGGCCGGACGCGGACCGTTGGCCGGGCCCGTATATGCCGCGGCAGTCGTGCTGAACCCCAAGAAGCACATTCGTGGGCTGGATGATTCGAAGAAGATCAGCGAAAAGGAGCGCGAGCGGCTCGCGGTTCGCATTCAGACTGATGCGCTGGCGTTCGGGATTGCCTCTGCTTCTGCAGACGAGATCGACCGCATGAACGTGCTTAATGCTACTTTGCTGGCAATGCGCCGTGCGGTCGAGAAACTGCTGATCACGCCGGATGAGGTCTGGGTGGATGGTACTCACATTCCGCTCGTGCCATATGTCGCGCGCGCCATCATCAAGGGCGACGCGCAGGTCGCTGCAATCTCTGCGGCATCCATCCTGGCAAAAACGGCGCGCGATCGGGAAATGATTCTGTTGGCAGCGCAGTTTCCGGACTACGGTTTCGAACAACACAAGGGCTATGCGACGCAACTGCACTTGGCACGTATTCGCGAGCACGGTGCCTGCCCTGCTCACCGGCGTAGCTTTGCGCCCGTGAGGCACATTCTGGGTGAGCTGTTGTGAACGAGTTTTTTGCTGCGGCCAGTACCGATCCTCGTGTGCGCCGCATGCAGCGTTATTTCGCCGCGGCCCTGACTTCGTTCATGGCCATTCTGATGTTCGGGCTCTGTTTTGGTGCCGGCTTCATTGATTTGAACGTGTTCCTGACTGCGACTGTTGTTGCGGCGGGACTGCTTGGCCTGTTCTTTCCTGTGTTCTATTTTGGCTGGAACCTCCGGTTTGCCGACCCGAGCCTGTTTGTGCCGCAATCCATGTGCGGCATTGTGGTCATCAGTTATGTGCTGGTACATGCCGGGCCGGTACGGCCGGCACTGTCATTGCTGTTTTTCGCGGCGCTCACGTTTGCGGCTTTTCGCTTCAATTGGCGTGGGTTTGTTGTGCTCGCAGCGTTCACTCTTCTGTGCTATGCCATGGTGATCTGGATGGCATGGCAGATCGATCCGCGCAACATGAATCTGCGTGCCGAGATCCTCTACTGGTTTTTCATGGCCATGCTGATGCCCTGGCTCGGGGCCATGGCATCTTATCTGGGGCAGCAGCGGCAACGTTACCAGGCTGGCGCTGCGCTCTATCGCACGGTTTGGAGTACCTCGGTGGACGCTGTGCTGGTCTTCGACGACAAGTACCAGATTCGCATGGCCAATCCGGCAGCCTCACGCTTGTTTGGCCATGATGAGAAGAGGCTGATCGGGATGGCTCTGATCGAACTGTTTCCCGAGCGCGTTCGTGCGGCGTTGGTGGATGACATTGCCGGTCATGTGAAGGGCGACAAAAGCGGACGTGATCTGGCGAAGTTCGAGGAAATCACCATCACGGCGGATGGACGTGAGGTCGTAGTGGAAGCGGCATTGGCAGAGCTGGGTGGAGTCGGCGGCCGCCAAGGTCTGTTTGCCAATGACGGACGGCGATTTGCCTTGTTTGCCCATGACATTTCGCAACGCCATGCGCTGGAGAGCATCAAGGACAACTTCATGGCGACCATGAGCCATGAATTGCGCACCCCCCTGATGGCAGTCATGGGGGCGGTGGAAGCCCTCCAGACGGACGAGAGGCCCCATCTGCCTGTTACTGCCCGCAGTCTGCTCGATATGGCGGCGGGTGGTGTCGAGCGCCTGCGCGGCTTGATTGAAACCATGCTCAACCTGCAAAAGCTGGATACGGGGGGCATCGAGTTTGACCCCGCGCCAATGTCCGGCGCGGCAATGCTTCGTCAGGCGGTCGACTCCGAGCGTCCGATGGCAACAAGCCAGGGCAAGTTTCTTGCGCTGACCCGGCTCGATGACGCCGTCACTGTCCGTGCTGATCGTCGCTGGATTCACGAAGTGCTTGTCAATTTGATTGATAACGCTCTCAAGTTTTCTCCCGCAGGTGCGACGGTCATTGCCGGAATGGAGCCATTGGGGAATGTGGTCCGATTCACGGTGGTCGATTCGGGCCCGGGTGTGCCGGCGGAATTCTCGACCCGCATATTTACGCGCTTCGAGCGGGCAGATCACTCGAATACGGCACCGACTGGAGGTGCCGGTTTGGGCCTGTCGGTCTGCAAGGCAGTGGTGGAGGGCTGCGGCGGCAGGATCGATTTTTTCAACAACCCGAAGAAGGGCGCCACCTTCTGGTTCGAGTTGCCGCGGGTGGGCTGATCGCCATCTCGTGCTCCTGCGGGCCGCATCGAATAAAATGCTGTTGGTGAGCACGTATTTCAAGCTTTTGCTGTCCTGTTCCCTCCTGTGCCTTGCCGCCGCTCCGGCGCACGCCGATTTGTATGGCTATGTGGATGACCAGGGGCAGGTCCATCTGGCCAACGAGAAGCTCGATGAGCGCTATCAGTTGTTCGTCAAGGGAGAGCACCGGCGCGAATTCCAGCTCTCGAGTGAACTCAAATACCTGCCGCTGACCAACAGTCTGCAAGACCACATCATCTACAAACGCATCCAGAAGACCCCCAATGTGCGCAAATTCGAGCCACTGGTGCTCGAGTACGCCCAAAAGCACGGCCTTGAGGTTGCTTTGGTCAAGGCTGTCATTGCTGTCGAGTCAGCATACGATCCGCAGGCTGTCAGCCCGAAAGGTGCGGTTGGCCTGATGCAGCTGATTCCTGGTACGGCTGCACGGTACGGCGTTACCAAGAGTATGGAGCCCAAGGACAACATTCGCGGTGGCACCCGTTACCTGCGCGATCTTCTTGATATGTTCAACGGCAACTTGCAACTGGCGTTGGCTGGCTATAACGCCGGCGAAGGTGCTGTCATCAGGTACAAGAACACCATTCCGCCATTCCCGGAAACCCAGAGTTATGTCAAGCTGGTGTTGCAGTTTCAGGAATATTTTGGCGGTGGCAAGAAAGCAGTGAAGACGGAGGATGGCCGTATCCGCGTGACACTGCCTGGTCGGCGCAACATGCCGCTTTCAAGTGAAGGTCGCGCGGCAGAATTGGTTCGTCCGCCTGCTGCGGCAGCGTTGCCCCAATGAGCAAGCCTCGCCTCAAATACAAACCTCATCCGGCAACTTTTGCCGCTGGTGCCACCCCGGTGGTGCAAGAAGATCTTTTCGCAGTGAAAGCCAATATCGTGCAAGACGCAATGGATTCCGATTCTGCCGCGCTCGAGAGCGCTGTTTCCCTGACCGATACATCGACGAAAACCCTTGGTGGGAGCGATTCTCAAGGGAATTCCGCATTCGTGCCGGAAGCTGGTGTCCTCGCTGCATCGGGTACCGCAGGAGGTGGAGCTTCCGAGCCGCCTGGCGGTGGAGGGCCCCTGCCGCCGATCCCCGGCGATGCGGATTTCCTTCCGCTGGCGCTCTACGCGGAACGTGCCTACCTGGATTACGCCGTTTCGGTTGTAAAAGGCAGGGCTCTGCCTGAGGTCAGCGACGGGCAGAAGCCGGTGCAGAGGCGCATCCTGCACGCGATGAACGAGATGGGGCTGGGTAATAACGCCAAGCCCGTCAAGTCGGCTCGCGTGGTGGGTGACGTGCTTGGCAAGTACCATCCGCATGGCGATCAGTCCGCCTATGACGCTCTGGTACGGATGGCGCAGGATTTCTCCTTGCGCTACCCGCTGATTGATGGGCAAGGAAATTTTGGCTCGCGCGATGGTGACAATGCTGCTGCCTATCGCTATACCGAAGCGCGCCTTACCGCCATAGCACGTCTGCTGCTCGATGAGATCGATATGGGTACCGTCGACTTCGTTCCCAACTATGACGGCGTGTTCACCGAGCCGAAGGAACTGCCGGCGCGGCTGCCCATGGTGCTGCTCAATGGCGCATCCGGCATCGCGGTCGGGATGGCAACCGAGATTCCCTCGCACAACCTGCGCGAGGTTGCCAAGGCCGCCATCGCTGTATTGCGCAAACCGAAGATCACAACAGCGGAATTGCTCGAGCTGATGCCGGGGCCGGATTTCCCGGGGGGCGGGCAGCTGATTTCCTCCCCGACCGAGATTCGTGATGCCTACGACAGCGGGCGCGGTTCGCTGAAGGTGCGCGCGCGCTGGCAGATTGAGGACTTGGCGCGCGGGCAGTGGCAAGCGGTGGTGACCGAGCTGCCACCTGGAACGTCGACGCAGAAGGTGCTGGAGGAGATTGAAGAGCTCACCAACCCCAAAGTACGCCCCGGCAAGAAGTCGCTCACGCCGGAACAACAGAACCTGAAGGCCTTGCTGCTTTCCTCGCTTGATGCCGTGCGCGATGAGTCGGGTAAGGACGCTGCGGTGCGCCTCGTATTTGAACCAAAGACGGCGAAGATCGACCAGCAGGAATTCATGACCAAGTTGCTGGCGCACACCAGCATGGAGTCTTCTGCGTCGATCAACATGGTGATGATCGGGCTGGACGGACGCCCACGTCAGAAGGCGCTCAAGGACATTCTGGTCGAATGGGGTGATTTCCGCCTGGCAACGGTGAGGCGTCGTACCGCGTTCCGACTCGGCAAGGTCGATGATCGTATCCATATCCTGGAAGGACGGATGATCGTCTTTCTCAACATCGACAAGGTCATCAGGATCATCCGTGAATCGGACGAGCCGAAACCTGCGTTGATCAAGGCATTCAGGCTGTCGGACCGTCAAGCCGAGGATATCCTGGAGATTCGCCTGCGGCAGTTGGCGCGGCTGGAGGGGATCAAGATCGAGCAGGAACTCAAGGACCTGCAGGCCGAGAAGAAAGAGCTGGAGCATCTTCTGGCTGACGAGGCGGCGTTGAAGAAGCAGGTGATCAGGGAAATCGAGGCTGATGCCAAGACCTATGGTGACGAGCGGCGGACGCTGATTGAAGAAGCCGGCAAATCGGTGGTCACCCAAACCGTGGTGGACGAACCGGTGACGGTGATCTTTTCCGAGAAGGGGTGGGTGCGGGCGCGCAATGGCCACGGGCACGATGCGAGCCTGTTTACCTTCAAGGAAGGTGATGCGCTCTACGGTGCCTTCGAGTGTCGCTCGGTGGATCACGCCATCCTGATCGGTACCAATGGACGCGTGTATTCGGTTGCTGTCGGTTCCTTGCCCGGTGCCCGTGGTGACGGTGTGCCAGTGACCACACTGATTGATCTGGAGGCCGGTACACGCATCCTTCACATGCTGGCGGGTCCGGCGGATCAGCAGCTGCTGGTGGCTGCCAGCAACGGCTACGGCTTTGTTTGCAAATTGGGAGACATGCTCTCGCGCACCAAAGGTGGCAAGTCGTTCATCAAGGTTGACGACAAGAGTGAACCGGTGCGTCCTGCTCTCGTCGCTGCCGATGGTCAACGCGTGGTGGCAATGGGTACCGGTCAACGGCTCCTGGCGTTCAACCTCGATGAGGTGAACGTACTTGCCGGAGGAGGACGCGGCGTGATCCTGCAGGAACTTGACCTGAAGGAAAAGCTGTTGGCGGTCACCGTGATCGGATCTGCGGGCCTGCTGGTGGAAGGCGCGGGCCGCGGTGGCAAGGAATTCAATCTTGCGCTGGATACCAAGGCGCTCAAGCCTTACGAGGGAAAACGCGCCCGCAAAGGGAAGCTCCTGGCAGAGAAAATCAAGGCGGCAGGGTTAAGGCCGCTGTAGCACCAACGCGGTCCATGGACCCGCGGCGCTGCTTGCGTGTCGCGGCGGCCCATGGACCTCTGCATCATCGCCCTGCTTTCACGAGGCGATCATTGCCTGGCTGGAGCGGCCGGGCGTTCATCGGGTACAGGGCGGCAAAGTGGCCGATCTGCTCGCGAGATATCTCCACCGGCGTCTTCATGACCAGCCACTGGACACCTTCGGTACAAGGGGGTGTGGTGAGCGAGCCCATGAAGCTGTAAAACCCGGGATCGGCCGGCAAGAGCTGCCTGGCGTTGATCAGGATATCCAGCCGCTCGCGCGTGCTGTTGGCGGTGCCCGGCATCGCGTTCCATATCTGTTGCAGCATGGGCTGTTCCCTTCCGGCCGTGAGCAACACGGCGACCACGGCCAGGCGCCCCTGGGCACTTTTGTGCACCAGGTGCGCCACCATATCGAACACCCTTCCATTGATGCGTTCTTCCGAGGGGGTATGAAAGTGGAATTGAACAAGCTCGTAGCGGGCCCCGCCGTGAAGGATGAAGCTCCCCGGTCGGACTTCTACCTGGATCGTATGGCCATTGTTGATTACCTTAAGTGGCGTATCTTCGTAGTGAAACTGAATCGGCTCGATCTCCGACACCACCGGATTACGAATATCGATGGGTGACTGGCGTGTTCCCGTTTTGCAGAGCGCGTAGTCTGACTTCATGTCCCCCCAACGGTACGGTGCAAATTCGCCTTCGTAGCTCCAATGGGGTTGGTGTCCTTCATGGAGGCCGTGACCAGCACTCGCTGCCTTGATAGCATCGCCGGTGCCGATCGTCGATGGACCGCGTTGTTTCAGCACACGATTGACCACGTCCTGCCGGCCTTCCAGCGCGGCAGTTCTGGTCGTCACGTTCGGGCCCGGGGCATGTGCCACGGGCGTGGCGGACTGGTGGCCAGGTGCTGCAGGTTTGGCAACCAGATAGGGCGCCGCGGATTGAACTTTGGGTGGATTGGCTGCAGCGGTGCCTGCCTTCTCAGGCGGCCTTTCCGTCTCTTTGGTCAGCGCTGATGCGGCAGCATGCGCAGGATCGCGGTTCGATTCCAGACTCGCCTTGACGAAGCCCGTGCCGGCGGCTGTCTTCGGAGGGGCATCCATGTAACGGCCGGGGCTTTCCGGTTTCGTCTGTTCCCCGCCATTGCGGCGCGCTTCAGCGGGCGTGGTTGGGCCGGCGGGCGGCACCTTCGCTGCTACCTGTGGGGCAGGTTTCGCCGCTGACCGAGCCGCGAGGTTGGTGACCGGGTTGCAGATGCGTTTGAGCACCCGATGCTCGGTGGAATCCGGGGTAACCGGGCGCGCTTCCCCCTTGCCCTTGATCATGGCGATCTCTGAGCCGTCATCGTTGAAGTAGGCGCGTGTCAATACGCTGATCGATTGCTCTGCGCAGTCCACCCGAACCTGTTCTTTCATGCTGCGGTACGCGAAGTAGGCTCCAGACTGGGTGATCGTGCGCTGGCTGTAGTGGTGCTGTACCCATCCTGTTACGCCACCGTCGCGTCGCACAACCGATTCCAGGTCGATCTCGGTCTGGGCACGGCTGTTGCTATCCACCAGTTGCCACGCTGCGGCCAGAGCGGGCGCCGACAGAAGTTGCAGCGTGAGCAGCAGACCGAGGGTCGCTGGTGCGGGCGAAACTGAAAAAGAACAAGGGTTGCTGGCGCGGCGCATGAGAACCTCCTGGGAATAAATGCCTTGGCTGGTCAGTGCACCGGGCTTAACGGCCGCGGCCGCACAAACAGTAGGGCCTTTTTTGTCAATCGCCAGAATGCATGCGTGGTGGTATCACGTATGATTTTGGTTGACCTCGTGGCAAACCTTC
Source organism: uncultured Burkholderiales bacterium (assembly GCA_964443245.1). Lineage (GTDB taxonomy): Bacteria > Pseudomonadota > Gammaproteobacteria > Burkholderiales > JAEUOS01 > CANJDH01. The sequence goes on from CAYUEG010000020.1 coordinate 40,058, forward strand.
AATAGCCTTGCCAATAACCTTGTTTTCATTCGATTGCCGCGTTTCTGACGGAGCCTGAATGGTCTCGCTTGCCCGCGCCTCGTTGCTGTACGAATGGCGCCGCTATCTGGCGGCCGTGCTTGCCGTGGCCTTTTCGGGCCTTTTGGTGCTGGTGCAATTGGCCCTCCTCATTGGCATGTTCGGCACCGTGGCGGTCTACATCGATGAATCGTCCGCCGACTTATGGGTGGGCTTCACAGGTACCCAAAGCATTGATCTGGGCAAACCGGTGAACGGTCAGATCGAGACGCGCTTGCGTGATCATCCCAAGGTCGTGTCAGTGGAGCCGTTCATCTTCGCCCAAAGTGACTGGCGTACTCCGGAAGGGCGAAATCTGTATGCCTATCTGCTGGGTAT
>CAYUEG010000020.1:40553-42423 GCA_964443245.1 uncultured Burkholderiales bacterium
CGTATCATTGATGGATCGATTGCGCGGGACATGCAGGAGGTTTCTTACTTCCTGCTCGGGTTGGCCCCCGGCGCTGACGCAGAAGCCGTTCGTGCCGAACTCACTCCCCCCGGCCCGGTGGTGCGTTATCAGGTGTGGACGGCACGCGAGTTTTCGCACCACTCCCAACTGTACTGGCTCACCGAATCGGGCGCCGGTGCCGGCTTCGCTTTCTCTACCCTCCTGGGGTTGCTGGTGGGCATCATCATCACCAGCCAGACGCTCATGGGTGCAATCGTCGCCGCAATTCGGGAGTATGCGACCCTGCGTGCGCTCGGTGTGTCGCAGGGTTCCCTGGCCGCGGTGGTGATCGAGCAGTCCCTGTGGATCGGTATTATGGGTCTCACCATTACGGCAGTGTGTGCGTGGGGAGTCGGTGCCGTAGCAAACTATTTTCGTGTGGCAATGGAGTTTCCTGCTTGGGCTATCTGGATCACAGTCGGCATTACCTTGAGCGTGGCGGTGCTGTCGGGTCTGGCTGCCCTGCGTGCCCTGGGGCGTGCTGACCCGGCCGCGTTGTTGCGATAGACCATGTCAGCGATTGTCGCTTCCGGCCTGAACAAAGCCTTTACTACCGGCAAGACCACCGCCCAGGTGCTGTTCGACGTGTCCGTGACGCTCGAGCCGGGCGAGCTGACGTTGATTAGCGGACCTTCCGGCTCGGGCAAGAGCACACTGTTGGCTGCGCTCTCTGGCTTAACGCGACCGGATAGCGGCAGCGTAGAAGCCCTTGGCAAGCCGCTGTGGAGCATGTCCCGACACGTGCTTGATGCTTTCCGCTTGCAGCATGCCGGCTTTGTTTTTCAGGGCTTCAACCTCTTTCCTGCGCTGACAGCGCGCGAGCAGGTCATCCTGGCCCTCCAATACACCGGAGTCGACAAGAACACCATGCGGGTGCTGGCGGACGCAGCCCTGGAGTCGGTGGGCATGACGAAGCGCTCTCACTTGCGCCCGCTGGAATTGTCGGGCGGGGAGAAGCAGCGTGTCGCGATTGCACGCGCGCTGGCCAAGAAGCCTGACCTGCTGTTTGCCGATGAGCCCACGTCCGCCCTGGATGGCAAGAACGGTGCAATCGTCGGCGAACTTCTCAGAACGGCTGCCGTCGAACGCCGTGCTGCCGTCATTTGCGTCACTCATGACAACAGATTGACCCGCTTTGCTCACCGCTTGATACACCTTGAAGATGGACGGATTACTTCGGATGAACGACAACCAGTTGAGTAACAGATGCGGCCGTTCGTTTGCGGCTGGCAGCCCAAGAAGTCCTGCAGGAATCATCGCTCTGGCGTTTTTGGCGGCAATCTCTGCGGTAGTGCCTCCGGCCAGTGCCCAAGGGAGCGCCCAGCGTGCCCAGGGAAATTACGTGGCTTTCGCGAAAGGCAGGATTGATGTAGCGGGCGGCATGGTGCGCCTCGCCGCCCCGCGTGACGGCGTGATTCACAGCGTTCATGCCGATGAGGGCGCAGACGTCAAGAAGGGCGCATTGCTTGCGCAGCTGGATGATCGGCACGTACAGCTTCAACTGGCTGCAGCGCGCAACGAGTTGCGCGAGATAGAAACCCGTGTTCAGCCACTCAGAATCAAGCTGGCGGCGGCGGAACGCGAGCTTGCTCGGATCGAGCCCTTGATGGCGACCCAGGCTGTGTCGCGTGCCGAACGTGATGACAAGCGCGACCTGGTGAGTCTCATCAAGGCAGAAATCGAGTCTGCCAACGCCCAGGCTGCCGCCAGCGGAACCCGCATCAAGCTGGCTGCACTGGAGGTGGAACTGCGGGCTGTTCGTGCCCCGATGGATGGCCGCATCATCAAGCGATATGCCCGCACAGGTGAT